>JAIOHN010000349.1 GCA_019912985.1 Anaerolineae bacterium
GTCTGCTGCGCCGGGCGCGCATCCGTATTGAAATCGCGGGTGATGATGATGACATCGATGAGGCCATCGACATCCTGGCAGAAGCATTGGCACTCAGCCCGCAGGATCGTGATGTGATCACCATGCTCCAGCAGGCGGCCAGTCACAGCTCACAAGCTGAGCAGCGTGTGAATGACCTGTTCGTACGCTATTCGGTGCGGGCATCGGTCACGCCGCCGGAGCCTGAAGTGCAGGAAGAAGAACCACCCACCGACGACAGTGACAATGGGGGCGCTGGCGAAGAAGCCGAGTCACCGCTGCCGCGCTATCCCACTTCTTCTGGCTATCCCGCTCCAGAAAATCAGGTGAAGCAGGAGTCCACAACCCGCCGTCCGCCGGGACAGGGGCCGATGTATAACGGGCCGGATATTGACGAAGCGCTTTCCGATCTGACCCAGGCTTACTATGCGGGTGATTACCAGCAGACCGTGGATTTCGCCAACCGTGTGCTTTCACAACAGCCCGGTAATCCAACCGCGTTGGAATATCGCCAGAAAGCTGAAGACAACCTGATTCGTGGGGTGGTGCCAGACCACCGCATTCCGTTTGATGCCCGTGTGGCTTATAACCGTGCCAATTCACTGGTGCGCGCTGGCAATTATGATGAGGCTGAGCGGTTATATCGTGAAGCTCGTGATCTTGCTGAGCGAGCCGGTATTCTAAGCTGGAAAGATGCGGAACAGGCGCTGCTGGATATTCAGGACCTGGCGCTGGCACGCGAACTGCTCAACGAAGGTGATCGCTTGATGGCAACCGACAACTGGTCGGAAGCCTTGCGCAAGTACGAGGGTGCGCTGCGGGTGGTCGCCAATGATCCGCAGGCTGAGGAGCGCATTGAGATGGTGCGCCGTGTGCAGCAGGATGCCGATCAAGCGGCGGTGCAACTCAGTATGCTCAGTGGTTCGCTGCAAGAGCAGGCCAACCAGTTGCAGACGATTATGGGTATCCTCAACCGGGTACGCCAGCGCTTACCCAACAGCGAGCGGCTCTCACAGCTTTTGCACGAAGCGACACAACGCCTGAATGGGATTAAAACCCGGTTGCACGATCAGGCGCAGGCGGCGCTGGCACGGGCGGAAAGTGCCAATTCGCTGGAAGAACGACTGGCGCTGACGAATGATGCGCTGGCATTGCTGGAACTGGGTGTCAAGCTTGACCCGGGCGACAACAATCTTTCTGAAACCTTGATGGCAGCACGTGCCGGTGCCAGTGATATGCAGCGCGGACGCCAGATTATTGAACGCGCTGCGGCGTTGACGGCACAGAATTTCGACAATGAGCTGGCGCAAGCGCGTTCGATGCTCATTGGGCTGAATTATGTTCAGGACAGCCGCTATCGCACGGTGGTCAGTGATTTGTTGGCGCGTTATGTCGAGCGGGCTGAGGCAGCGGTCGAAGAAGGCAACCTCGCCGAAGCCGAGACCTGGCTGGAAGCGACACGCGATGAGCCATTTAATATTTTGGGGCGGCGGGCCGAGGTTCAACGCCTGGAACATGCCATCCGTAACCAGCGGCAGAGCAAACGACTGCGTCTGGCGAGCGGCGGTATCATCATCGTGATCGCTGGATTGATTTTGACGGCGTTGGCTCAGCCGGTGTGGTCGCCGTTGTTATTCCCGCCGCCCACCTCAACTGCCACAGAAACCGCTACACCGAGCGATACGCCAACGCCCAGTGATACGCCGACTGCGACCAATACGGCCACACCGAGTAATACACCAACCCCGACCGCCACAGCGTCTGATACGGTGACCCCCTCGCCGACGATTACGCCCTCGTATACCGTGACTTCCTCACTGACGCCGACGCATACCAGTACGCCAACACATACGCCGACCGCATCGGTGACATCCACGCCAACCGATACGCCAACCATCACGCTGACACCAACCGTCACACCCACGCAGCAGGTCTTGTGCAGTGTGTTCACCGCTGAACAATCCGTGAATGTGCGTTCAGACCCCTCTGTAACGGCGGCACGTGTTGGCGCGGTTCCGGCCAGCACTGTCGTTCCAGTGACGGCACAGCAGGTGGGTACGGATGGGCGTATCTGGTATCTGATCACTGCCAATATCGGCAGCGCCTCAGTACGTGGCTGGGTACGTTCAGACACAGTGCGCCAGGTCGATACCTGCCCGCAGTTGCAGCCTTAATCGCCGTTATTTTTCAGGGATTTTGCACGGTTTTCTACCCATTTTGTATGGGCTGGAGAGCCGTGCTTTTCGCTTTGCTGGCGTGTCGATTAATTTATATATCTTTCACAGAAAAATCCATCTCCTTCCATACTGTTGTTATAGAATGAATATAGACTTAACGATAGGGAACGGATTAATTCTGTGTGTGATTTCTGCCACCATCTACCTAACACCTGTGAAGATGCTTCGGCGTGTGATTGCCGGCCTTTTCTCCAGTCTGATCGCACAATCACCGCTGCGATTCTTCAGGCAGCCTGGCACAGCGGCCACTGGGGGGATTTCCTCTCACCGGAGCAAACTGCGCTGCACCTGAGCCAGGTGACTGCGGCTCATATCCTGCCGCGAATGGTAGAACTCCCCTCTGGTACGGATCTGGTGAATTACCGGGTTGATCTGCGGGCGCATATGAGCGGGGCGCTGGTGAGTGAACTGCGGATGGTGCTGCCGGCGCTGGAGGCTGAATCGGACTGGAAAAAGGTGGGGAATGATCGCTACGTGTGTGTGATTGGGGCGGGAGTAGCGGCCTGCCTGGATGCTACTCCCGATGCTGAAGTTCTCTATCTGCGTTACGCCAGTGATGTCGAGAACATGCTTTTTCTGGCGGGTCGTACACTTGATCTGCCGCGCAGCCGCCTGTTTCTGCAAACTGCACTGGACGAAAAGTTCGACCTGATTCTCAAGCAGGTCCGCAACCGCATGTGGCTCTGGCTGTGTGGCTAGATCCTGGCGGGCGGGAACGTGTCATGATAAAGCTTTAGCGATTTCATAATCTGGGCTTTGGCTTCTTCCGCGCCGGTCCATCCCTGATTTTCTACTGAGACACCCTCAAGCTGCTTATAGGTCATGAAAAAGTGCATCACTTCGTTGGGGAAGTGGTTGGGGATGTCGTTCAGGTCATGATACTCGTTGAAGTTGGGGTCTGTTGCCGGGACCGCCAGAATCTTGTAGTCGGCCTCGCCACGGTCAATCATCTTGAACATCCCAATCGGGCGCGCTTCGATGACGCAGCCAGAAAACGTGGGGGCGTTGACCATAACCAGAATATCGAGTGGGTCTTCGTCGGCAAAGTAAGACTGCGGGATGAAGCCATAATCACCCGGATAATGCAAAGAACTATACAGCACGCGATCCAGTTTGATCACGCCAGCGCGTTTGCTGTATTCGTATTTGTTGCGACTTCCCTTCGGCACTTCAATCACCGCATAAACGATTTCTGGGGGATTGGGGCCTGGAGAGAGTTCGTGCCAGAGATTAATTGGCATGAGTTTGCACTTCCTGATTGATAAAACAAGCGGATATGCTTAAGCATAGCACAACCCGTGCCAGTAAGCGCAGGGTCTTTCTCAATTACTCGCTGTCGTCATCCCAATAGGGCAGTGGTGAGCGCAGTTGACCGGTGCGACCGCTTTTCTTCTTACCCTGCTTACTTTGCGCTGGCTGCTTCGCTGTGCTCGGCTGCTTGCCGGTTTCCGGTGTGTGCTCATCGTGATCGCGCAGCGGCGGCAGCTTTTCTTCTGGCTCATGCAGGACAGCAGAATCCAGATCCTGCAAGAAGGACAGCTCTTCGGTGGGGTCTAGCGTCAGCGTGCCGTTTGAAAACGGCCCCACATGCTGGCTGGCTTCCGGCAAATCAGGCGGCAGCGGGGGCGGTGCCTGCTCGATCTTGCTGAAGAACGGCGTATCGAAGGCTGTCAGCGGCTGTTGACGCAGCGGCATCCCCAAGAGGCGCTTGACGATCTTCGCGCCTTGCAAGCGCACTTCCTCATAGCGAGTCTGCTCGAGATCGTCGGCATCCAGATTGTGCAAGACCACATCCACCAGCGCCAGGATTTCATAATCCGAGACGCTTTTCGCTGCCTGACGTTCCGCCACATAGGGCGAAACATAACCCGCGAAGACCTGAATCACCGGGCGTGCCTCGGCCTTGAAGTGGACGAGCAGCTTTGATTGATCATACACCTGGTAATAGGCTTCGATCTTCTTAAGCGCAGGCGGGAACAGGGCGTCGATCAGCAGGTGATAGAGCGCCTTGTAATAATTCACACACAGGCCGACGACTTTGGGCGGGTCTTTGGCGTAATGCGCCTCGGGATAGCCGGTGATCGCCAGGATGGAGTGATTTGCCAGCTCACGCGCAAGCGTTTGCCGGTTGGGTTTATGGCCGTTTTCTACCAGTTGGGGGGCGTGCTGCTGGGCAAGTTCCACCAGCAGACGCTCGAGTTCAGCGTTCATAAGTGTAGACCGATTTTGATATTTCCTCCTGCTCTTCAGTGTAACATGAATATGCGGTTTATTGTGTGGCGTCCAGTATTAAGCTGACACTAAACAGAATAAGGATGACAATAATCACTAACAGCAGGCCGCGGGTGATGCGTGGGTCGATGCGGCGGAGGCGGTCAAAAACGAGGATGGTCGCCGCCAGGAGGGCGAGAAAGGTGCCGTAGAAGGCGGCGAGGAAAGCGGCCCCGTGCAGCAGTGATTGATCCAGCGCCTGAAGCAGCAGCGGCCCGTTGACTGTGCTCCAGAAGAGATAGGGGCCGGGGCTGAGGACATTCATCAGCAGGCCGCGCTTGAGAACGCTGCCCTGCGGTGTGACTGGCACATCGGACGATTGGCCGATGGCGGCTCCGGCGCGGTAGGCCAGCCAGTTTTCGCGCGCGATCCAGAGGAGGAAAAGGCCGCCGACCAGTTGAATCAGCCGGATAAAATCGGGCGGGAGGCTGCCCAGGATGAACACCACCAGCAGAATGACCGGAATATCGATGATGAGCGGCGAGAGAATGACGATGAGGGTTTGCCGCCAGCCGCGCAGCAGCGTGGTGCTGATGATGTAGCTCTGGAATGGGCCGGGCATGATTCCGGCGGCGAAGGCCAGGCCGACTCCCTGGGAGATGAACGCGAACATGCCGATTCTCCGATGAAAACGCGGTGGCATTGTACCATCGGCGGCGGCGGCGGCAGAGGGGGGGCCGGCGGCAG
>JAIOHN010000034.1 GCA_019912985.1 Anaerolineae bacterium
CTTATCCATGAGTGTATTTGTTAGCGGCTTTGCAGAACTTTTGACACTTTTTGTGAGGATGGGTAGAATCAATGGGAATAAACTGCGTATATTGAATATTTATTCAATAACTGATGGGTTATTTATCTTTTTCTGCCTCTATTACCTTCGATCACCTTATTCACCAACCCCTGGAGCGTAAACGTGTCAAATGTTATTGAAAAGTGGGACTACTTTGAGCTGGCACTCAAAGCTGACACCTCGGACAACCCCTTCCTGGATATGACCCTGGAAGCGGATTTTTCCTACCAGCACCGGACGATCACAGTTGCCGGATTTTATGATGGCGATCAGACCTATCGTGTGCGTTTCATGCCAGATATGGAAGGCACCTGGCGCTATGTGACACGCAGCAACCTGGCGGCGCTGGATGGTCAGCAAGGCGAAATTACTTGTGTTGCGCCCAGTGGCAATAATCACGGCCCTGTTCGTGTAATTGACCAGTATCACTTTGCTTACGCCGATGGTACACCCTATCATCCGGTTGGAACCACGTGTTATGTCTGGAATCATCAGGGGGATGACCTTGAAGCACAGACGATGGCTACACTGAAGGATGCGCCTTTCAACAAGATGCGGATGTGTGTTTTCCCCAAGCGCTACACGTTCAACAAGAACGAGCCGCCGTGCTATCCGTTTGAAGGGGATGTGAAACGGGAGTGGGATAATTCGCTGCTGGATGATTACAAATCGCAGGCTCCTCCTGACTTCTGGAATTTTAAACGCTTCAATCCCGAGTATTTTCGCAAGCTTGAGCGTCATATTCTTGATCTGCGCCAACTTGGTATCGAGGCGGATTTGATTATCTTCCACCCCTATGACTTTGGCGCATGGGGATTTGACCGGATGCCTGCCGAAGTCAATGACCGCTATTTACAATATCTGACAGCGCGTGTCTCTGCTTTCCGCAATGTGTGGTGGTCGTTTGCCAATGAGTATGACTTGATGATCGATCTCGATCTGAATGACTGGGATCATTACTTCAAGATGGTTCAGGCCAATGATCCGTACGATCACCTGCGCTCGATTCACAACTGCCGGGAATTTTATGATCACAGCAAACCGTGGGTAACGCATGGCAGTATTCAAAGCTCGGAACTGCTCGAGATGCCGGACTGGCTTCGTCAGTATCAAAAACCGATGGTAGTTGACGAATGTGGCTACGAAGGTGACATCAGCCGCGCCTGGGGATCGCTTTCAGCCGAAGCCCTGGTTGAATATTTCTGGTTGGGTTTTGCCTGTGGTGGTTATGTCGGGCACGGCGAGACTTACTGGAACCAGGAGGAAGTGCTGTGGTGGTCCAAGGGCGGCACGCTGCATGGAGACAGCCCGGCGCGGATCGCGTTTCTTCGTCAAATGATCGAAGCCGTCCCGGCTCCAGGTCTATCACCCTTTGACAGCGGTAAAGAAATTCACAGTGTGATCCCAGAAGGCGTGTATAAAGGGATGGCCTGCGGTCATCATGGCGATGACTACTACCTGATCTACTTTGCCCGGCACCAACCACGTTTTCGGCTGTTCGATCTGCCGGAAGGCGGCAGTTATCATATCGACATCATTGATACCTGGAATATGACAATCGAACGGATTGCTGATGCGGTAAGTGGTCACGTCGAGATTGAACTCCCCAGTAAGAAGTATCTGGCCGTGCGGGTTGAGAGGAATCCCTAGCCCTGGAGGTGTTAGCGGCTGCGTCAGGCATCATTGAGAAGAGTGGTTAATTGACGCGAACTTGTTCGGTTCCTTCAGAATTTGATTACACTTGTAGATATACTTTGTTGTTTTTTGGAGCACCACCGCATGTCAAATACACATTTCCATGTTACTGACGCTGATGTTCACCGAACAAAATCCTTTGTTGAGAGCGGCAAGGCACAGTATGAAGCTGCTTATGCCGGTTTTCTATCGCGATATTCTCACGGAAAATATTGGGACGAATTGGAAGCGCTGCGCAAGAGCGACTATCAACGGCTCGATGAACTGGGGCAAATTTATCTCGATTACACAGGTGGCGGATTATATGGACGCTTGCAGGTAGAACAGCATATGAAAATGCTGCTGTCAGGTGTCTATGGCAATCCGCATTCCTCGAATCCGACATCGCTTGCATCGACCGCCTTAGACGAATCTGCTCGTAATCGCGTGCTGTCCTTTTTCAATGCCGACCCTGAAGAATACATGGTCGTCTTTACATCGAATGCAAGCGGTGCGCTGCGAATTATCGGTGAATCGTATCCTTTTGATGACAATGGACAGTATCTCCTCATCTTCGATAACCACAACAGTGTCAATGGTATTCGTGAGTTTGCACACCGGGCGGGTGCGCCTGTCACCTATTCACCAGTGATACCGCCTGATTTGCGCATCAGCGAGGACGCCCTCTATGAAAACCTTGCGAAGGCGCTGCCTGGCGGTAATAACCTGTTCGCTTATCCAGCACAATCGAATTTCTCAGGTGTACAGCATCCGCTTGATTGGGTGGAGATCGCTCAGTCACAGGGTTGGGATGTTCTGCTGGATTGCGCGGCTTTCACACCGACCAACAGGCTCGATCTACGTGAAGTTCGGCCCGATTTTATCTCCATTTCTTTTTACAAAATTTTTGGCTATCCCACAGGTGTCGGTGCGTTGATTGCCAGACGAGAGAAAATGGCCAAACTCCACAAGCCGTGGTTTGCCGGGGGAACGATCACTGTGGCTTCAGTGCAGGCAGACTCCTATTATCTGGAAGATGGGGTAGCCGCCTTTGAAGATGGGACAATCGACTATCTCAACCTGCCAGCGGTCGAAATTGGCTTGAAACACCTGGAGGAAATCGGTATAGACAGGATTCACGATCGTGTCGCGTCTCTAACCGCTTACCTCTTAGACGAATTAACGACCTTACGCCACGAGAATGGTAATACACTCGTCAAAATCTATGGGCCGATCACGATGGAAGCGCGAGGCGGCACGATCTCATTCAACCTCTTTGATCCTAATCAAGTCATATTCGATTACAAATTGGTAGAAGGATTAGCCAGTGCTGTGAACATCTCGCTGCGAACAGGATGTTTTTGTAATCCCGGTGCGGGTGAGCTGGCACTGAATATTCAACAAAAAGAGCTGGTGGACTGTTTTAGCGATCACAACCGAATGACGTTTGAGCAGTTCGCGATGGCTGTCACCGCGCTTGCCGACCCGGAATCCGTGGGAGCTGTGCGAATATCCGTGGGGCTGGTCACGAATTTCCATGATGTCCACACCCTGGTCCAATTTCTGAAGTCATTTTTAAACGTGCAGTCCGAAGGTTTTATCTGGACAGAGGCACAGGCTTGAGGCCGAGTGTACCTGATCGAAGCAGTCAGGAGGTTAGCCGCTTGTTGCCAGCGGAGTTGGGATGAGAGCTGTTTGTGAGCAAGTGTTGTGTGAGCCTATTCCGCGTAAATACTGCTGCTGCTCCTGCTCGGTCAGGGTGCGGTTGGCGATCCGGCAAGCCATACTGCGCCAGTCCGATAATCCGGTTTGCCACTGGCGTACACGTTTATCGTAGCTGCCGGAAAATAGGGTGCGGCCATCTGCACTGTAAACCAGTGCGCTGACCCAATCCGTACCTGCTTCAAGTGGATTCCCCAATGGTTGTCGATGATCAAGGTCCCACAAGATAATCATTTGGTCTCGGCTGCCAGTAGCCAAAACCGGTTCAGTGGGATTAAATGCGGCAGTCAGTACCCAATTCTGGTGTCCCATGAGCGGCTGCCCAACAGGGTGCGCTGCGGTCAGATCCCACAGTAACACGCTTCCATCACGGCTCGTCGAAGCCAGTAAAGTCCCGTCGGAATTGAAAGTAATGTGAGTGACCACATCGGTGTGACCGGTCAATGGGGAGCCAATGGGATCATCAGTCTGCGTATCCCACAAGCGGACGGTGTTATCAAATCCGCCAGAGGCAAGGATTTGTCCATCCGGGCTGAAGGCTACACTGAGTACTGCATCGGTGTGACCGGTCAATGGGGAGCCAACAGGAGTGCCAGTCTGCGTATCCCACAAGCGGATGGTGTTATCAAAGCCGCCGGAGGCGATGGTTTGCCCATCGGGACCGTAAGCTACCGTCATCACCGCATCGGTGTGACCGGTCAATGATGATGTTATGGGATTACCCGTTTCCAGATCCCATAGGATGAGTGTTTGGTCCGCGCTGGCAGAAGCTAACTGGTTGCCATCCGGGCGAAACGCAATGGCAGTCACCGCCTGCTGGTGCCCATCCAAACGCCAGCGTTCCTCGCCCGTAGTAATGTCCCATATCAGAATACTATGATCGATCCCTTCTCCTGCTGGATTACCATTGGCACTTGCGAGCAGATTCCCCTGCAGGGCCAGGCTGGAAACGGCCTCGGCCTGCTCGGCAAAGACCTGATTTAAGCTTTCTTGTCCGGTGACATCCCAGAGCATGACCTCAACATCGACACCACCGGAGGCCACATGCAGCCCATCGGAGCTGAAAACCGTGCTCCATACGGCTCCATTTTGATGCCCCAGAATTCGGTTTTGTCCCGATTGCATGTCAAGCAGATAGATGCTGCCGTCGGCGCTGCCGGAAACCAGATAACGCCCATCCGGGCTAAAGGCAACGCTCCGTACCCAATCCGCATAATCGCTTAAGGTTGCCAGCATATCGCCAGTTTGCGAATCCCAGAGGCGTACCGTCTGATCGGCCCCTCCAGAGGCGATGGTTTGCCCGTCCGGACTGAAGGCCACAGATAGCACCCAATCGGTATGGCCGGCGAAGGGCTGGCCGATAGGTTCACCAGTTTGTACATTCCATAGGCGAATAGTGCCGTCCGCACTACCAGATACCAGTTGGTCACCATGAGAATCGATGCTAAATACAAGATCGGTATGTCCGGTCAAGGGCTGGCCGATAGGCTCACCGGTTTGCACATCCCACAGGCGAATGGTGCTATCTTCGCCTGCTGAAGCCAGTCGTTGCCCATTGTCAATAAAATGGACAGACCATACTGCGCCATCGTGTCCGGTGAAGGGCTGGCCGATAGAGTCGCCGGTCTGTGTATCCCACAGACGAATGGTGCTATCTTCACCTGCTGAGGCAAGAATCTGTCCGTTCGGGCTGAACGCCAGGCTGTTTATCCAGTCATCATGACCTACAAGTGGCACGCCTATTGCCTGGTGGGTATCGGTGTCCCAAAGAATAATGCTGTTGTCTCGACCCGCTGAGGCGAGTTTTCCTCCCTGTGGGTCGAATTCGACTGTCCGCACCGCGTCAGAATGTCCGTGCAAGAAGCTGACAAGATGAGGTTGTGTTTCGAGTGCGGTGAGCAGGCTGTTGCGCGCCTCAAAGGTATCGGCCACATCCAATGCTTCCACGCTCAGCAGCAGCGCGAGATCGAGTTGATCTTCCGTGCTGGTCAGTGCGCGAACGGCCAGTTCACGTGAATTGGCGACCGATGCTTCCTGATCAGCTCTTGTGCGCTCGATTTGCGCCCGGCTTTCCCGGTCCAATGCCAACAGCGCCAGGCCCAGGGCGACAACTGAAAAAATGATCAAAGCTGCGATGCTTAGCTGCCGCCGCTTTTCCATCTGCTGCCGCCGAGTAATACTTGCACGCAGATATGCCTGCTCATCTTCTGTGAGCGCAATCGTGGATTCATCCAGTAGGGTTTCGTATTGAGCCAGTCGCGAATAAGTCGCCAGGAATCCAGCATCACGCTCAGATGATAACCATTCATTCACTTCCTGAGCCATCCGGCGCTGCACCTGGAGCGCTGCACGGCTATCCGCTAACCATTGTGCCAGACGACCCCACTGGTGAATCAGCGCTTCATGAGCGATCTCGACGGTCGGTGCGCGAGTAAATAAATCTCGATCAAAGGTTAGCAGACGGTACTGACCAAACATGCTAACCGTCTGTTGGATAACCTTTCCTCCAAGCGATTCAAGTTCCGCCTGTATGACGCGACGGCGTGTATCTTCCCCGGTTGTGCCTAACGTAACCAACCGCAGGAAAAGCTGGCGTGCAGCATTCTGACCGTCAGAATCGAGCTGGTCATAAATCTCATCTGCTCGTCGGGCGAGCGCCCCAGATACGCCGCCGATATCGTGATATGCCTGTACAGTGAGTGTGTTCTCCTCACGCTGGTTAAATAATTCCGTCAGCGCGTACTGCAACAGCGGAAGCGCTCCTGGCTGTTCGTGTACGTCATCCAAAATGGTATCTACCAGGGCGGGTTCCAGTTTTAGCCCCTCATGCTCGGCTGGGGCGGTGATTGCTTTACGTAATTCTGTGGGGGAGAGTGGTAGCACGACCTCGGTATGTTGGCGAACCAGGTCACCAAAGGCCGCATGTAACAGGGGCCGGTCGTAAAAATCGGCTCGCAGTGTCAGCACCAGACGCAGGCGACTCTGCGGTGTATCTACGGCTGTAGCCAGAGCGTCCATGAAATGGGCGCGAGCCGTCTCATCGTTCACCAGCGTGAACAACTCTTCAAATTGATCAATCACCAGAACGAGCTGATTATTTGCTTCAGGCAAAATGTATTCCAGGACGTGCTGCAATCCCTGACTATCCTGCGCGAGTTGTTCCTCGAGTTTATCAGGCAAACGAACGGCAACACGCGCGAGCGCATCTTGCAGATTACTGAGCGGCAGGTTACCAGGGGTCATGGTGGCGATGAACCACTCTCCGGAATTGGCGATTTCGCCCTGGCGCAAAGCCGGGATTAATCCAGCTCGCACCGCGCTTGATTTTCCGCTCCCACTTGGGCCAACTACCGCCAGAAAACGCGAGCTGGATAGGCTCCCCAACAGCCGGTTGATCAGGGCATCGCGCCCAAAAAAGTCGTTGGCATCAGCTTCGTCAAACGGTCGCAACCCTTTGTAGGGATTGCGCACTTCAACCGGGCTCCCAGTCGATAGGTCTGCGGTCGTTTGTGTTTTACCCTGATTGAGATCAACCGTTTCCAGAATAAGAGTCTCGGGTTTTGGTGGAGAAAGTTGTTGTGTATCTAACGGCGCAGCTTTGATCTGTACTGTTGAATTGGTGGTTTCTGCTATAAAACTAGCGACATTCCGAAATTCTGTTGCCAGTTGCAACACATTCGTGTAACGATCTGCTGGTTGCTTGGAGGTGGCACGCCGGACCACGATGTCCAGCAAGGTTGGTAGATCAGGACGGACTTCCGAAAGGGGCGGCAGTGCTCGATTGACGTGATGGCGCATTACCGTGGTCTCGGTAGGCGCGTCAAATGGGCGCTGGCCGGTGAGCAACTCAAATAAAACGATACCCAGGCTGTAAATATCCGTTTGTGGGGAGAGTGGCTCACGCAGCACCTGCTCTGGCGCAAGATAGGCCGGAGAACCCCAAAAGCCTTCTTCGGGCAGGACTTCGCTTGATTTACGCAGGTCCTTGGCAATCCCAAAATCGCTGAGGAAGGCGTTTCCTTGCTCGTCGAGCAGGATATTTCCGGGTTTCAGGTCACGATGAATGACACCATTGCGATGTGCATGTGCTAAAGCGGTAGTAATTTGATCCAGCAGTCGAATGGTATCCTTGACCACCCAGGCTCCGTGCTGCGCCAGACTCTGCTGTACACTGCCCCCACGCAGGTAGCGCATGACCAGATAAGCGCCATCGGGATCGCGCCAGTAATCGTAGAGTGGCACGATGTGCATGTGCTCCAACCGAGCCACAACCTGCGCTTCGGCCTCAAAGCGGTGGATAAATTCTGTCTGACTGGCGTATTCAGGCAGGATAATTTTGATGGCAACTTCACGCTGGACGATGGGCTGGTAAGCGCGGTAGATGGCACCAAAACCACCAACACCGATTGACTCATGCAACTCATAGCCACGGATTACTCTGCCTGTCAGATCATCCATACATAACCATACGTCTGATTAGAGACGAATCACACGTAATAGATGAACATCAGCAGCTCACCGAGCTGCACATGATCGCCCGGACGAATGCGATAAATCTGGCTCGCCGACAAACGATTACCGTTCAACCATGTACCATTAGAGCTGTTCAGATCTTCGATTGTGTAACCATCATCACTGTAATTGATACGTGCGTGCTGGCGCGATACGCCCAGCGACAGCGCGCGATAAGGACTTAAGTCAATCAGGGTCGCGGGATTGGGTGCAGTGCTGTTCGAGCTGCGGCCCAGGATAATCGTTTCTTTTCCCTGATGCTGGATCGGTTTTTGATTCTGGGCACCTGCCACGTACAGGTAAAGCACATCGGCCACGAATTCCGAGGCCCGCATCGCAGGAGGCTTGATTTTGCCCAGCTCACCGGTTGTTTTTCGGACGGTACTGTCTGAGTCCGACTTTTGATCTGAGATTCCCTTCTTATCTAGAGAATCAGGACTTTCTTGTGGCCGAAAAGGGTAAGTATATCTATCATCCATATGCGGATTCACCTACTTGTCCTTCTTGCCTGTATCTTTGTCGTCTTTATTTTGGCCGGGTGCATTACAGCTATTGCCTGGGCAGCTTCCTCCCTGTCCTGGTGCATTGCAACTCTGACCGGGACAATCCTGAATCTGCTCCCCAGTATTTCCATCATCACTGGTGTTATCGTCACCGATACCCACCTCGTCCGAACCATCTTCTGGTTCTGTCGATGTGATACTCTGCTCCTCGGTCAGACGGGTTTGAATTTCCAGCGGAGTCATCGGTGGCGCGAGTGTGATCTGGCGCTGTAAGAGGCGGGTAGGCAGGTTTTGCATCCGCGCTGTTTCATAAGGTTGCGGTGGGGAAGGTGGCCCGGCAGGACGCAGGTTGTCATCAAGCGGAATCGACACCTGTGTTCCGGCATAAGCAGTTTGCTCAAGTCCAAAAGCTCGTACATCCGCGTGGCCTTCCAGCGTGCTGACGGTCATCTGCCGATTGGCTTGTGCCTGGAAAAAGACCGTTGAACCGAGCTGGATGCTTATCTCATTAATGAGAAGTTGAACTTCTCCTACACCTTCCGGCGTCTGGATGAGCA
>JAIOHN010000350.1 GCA_019912985.1 Anaerolineae bacterium
CGAAGCTGGCCGAGCAGGCTGTTCGTGAAAGCGAACAACAGTTGCGGCAAATTACCGAAAACATCCAGCAGGTATTTTACGTTATTGATTTCAAGACACGCCATTTGCTCTATGTTAGCCCTGCCTACACCACGATCTGGGGACAGTCTATTCATGAAGTTCCCAAAGATATCCCTGTCTATACAGCAAACGTTCATCCGGATGATCAGGATTTGGTGCTGGCAGCAATTCGTGATGAAACTGAAAATCAAGAGCCTTTTAACCAGGAATTTCGGATTATCCAGCCTAGCGGTGAGGTTCGTTACATCTGGGCGCGGAATTTCCTGCTGCGAGATGACAAGGGTGAAGCCTATCGTATTGTGGGCATTGCTGAGGACCTGACTGAGCGTAAGGAAGCCGAACAACGGACTTTGGATCTGGTGTTAGAGCGTGAACGGGTGCATATCCTCACCGACTTTATTGAAATGGCGTCTCACGAATTCCGCACACCGCTATCGATTGTGAATACCAAACTGTATCTGCTGGAAAGAACCAAAGATCAGGACCAATGGCCGCCCCACATCAATGAGATACGCCAGCAGTTAGCGGACATTCTCACATTAATTGAATCCCTTGTCACGATGACACGCCTCAATCAGGATGTCCAGAAACAGGTGCCAGTCAATGTCAATTCGCTGGTTGATATTCTGTGCCGGGGATTACATCTCGAAGTTGACGCAAAGTCGATTACGCTGAATCATGTGCTGATGGAGGATGGCCCTATCGTACTGTGCGATCCCGAAGAATTACGCGATGCTTTTGAACATATTATGATTAATGCGATCCGTTACACACCGGAGAACGGGACGGTGAGCATTCAGGAATATGAGCAAAATGATTCTGTGGTGATTGAGTTTCGAGATACCGGCATCGGAATGACGCCAGAGGAACAGGCGCATATCTTTGAGTCATTCTACCGAGCGGATAGAGCCCACACCACAAGAGGATTCGGGCTGGGATTGCCGATTGCACAGAAGATTATCGAGCGCCACGGCGGGCGTATTGAAGTTGAGAGTGAAAGAGATCACGGATCTATATTCCGTGTTATCCTGCCACAGGCTGCTGTTCTAAATGATGTAACCGGCAATCGCCGCGAAGTGTAAAGCACTACCTCCCAGCACAAACAGATGCCATAGCTCATGGTGGCCGAAATACCGGTGGAAGTTTGGCTTTTGTAGTGCGAAAATCACGGCACCCATCGTGTATACGAGACCGCCAGCCACGACCAGCACTATGGCGGGGAGTGGCATGAGCGCGATGGCCTTCGGGAAAATGAGCAGGGCCATCCAGCCCATCGCCACATACAAGATAGTCGATAGGTGGTTGCGATTGCCCTGTAGAAACAGCAGCTTGTACACGATGCCGATTACCGCCAGACTCCAGATTGCTGCCAACATCCCCCACCGCCAGTAGCCGCTAAGGATGTTATAGACAATGGGCGTATAAGTCCCAGCGATCATGATGTAAATCGCCGCGTGATCAATCCGCCGCAGCAAGAATACTGTTTTCTCAGAGCCTTTGACCAGGTGAAATGTCGTGCTGGCGCTGTAGAGGACGATCACACTGACGCCGTAAATCACCACGGAAAGTAGTTTGGCGGTGTGATCGTGCGTGGCAATCACGAGCCAGATTAGCCCTATAAAACCCAGGAAAACGCCGAATAGGTGCGTAAATCCATTCACGGGTTCACGAAATCGCTGCATGGTCGCTCTCGTAATTTTTCATACGCCGATCAGCAATATTTATACTTTAAGCGTAAAATACAAGTATACTACATAAGAATTGACCTAAAGTAGCTGTACATCACTATAATAATCAATTTTTGATTGGAGTATACATTATTGCTCAATTCTGCTATAGATGATTGATCAGGGAAAAGCAATGGTAGCACTCAGGGGGTTGTTGCGACGTTTCCAGGGGTGGATGACTCAATGGACAGAACCGCATGCCGTATTTCAAAACGAGGAGGAGAAGCATCGGGTACGTCTGTTTTCGGGAATGGGGTTAGGTCTGTTTGCCTCGACCTTCATCGCCTTACTGGGAGTGACCTGGATTTATGATTTCAGGTTGACCTCTCGCCTGACCCTGCTGGCGCTGGTGATTATTATCTGCCTCTATGGAATCAGCCGAACACGCTATGCTTTGTGGGCGATTAATCTGGCGACGGTAATTCTTTACCCCGTTGTGTTTGGCATTATGGTTGTAAACCCCAGTACGCTTTCCACCATTCTGGCGTTTTTACCGATTTATGTATCCAGTATCTTCCAACCACTGCGACGGGTGATCGTCAATGTAATTGTCAGTATCGGCGGCGTCATTGTTCTGACTCTGCTGGTGCCGGGTGATTGGCACGACCTGCCACAAACTCTGATTTTTCTTATCATGGCGTCATTGCTGACCGGTGTGGGCATGTTCACCCGTCGTATTTCCGATGAACGCCTGCGCCATCGCACCAATGAGCTGCTTCAAAGCCAGGAATACTTTCGCGCAGCGACCAACGGCAGCTTGAGTGCGTTTTATCTGCTTCAGCCACTTCGCGACGACAAAGGCAATATCACCGATTTCACCATCTTTGATGTCAACCCGATGGCTGAAAAGCAGCTTGTCATTCAACGTTCCACAATCGTCGGCAGTACCATATCGCAGATTTTGACAGGGGAGGATTACGCTCACTTCCTACAGCAGTTTAAACGCGCCCTGGAATCAAACACTGCCATCGCGGATCAACTCTACTCATCCACAGGGCGCTGGTATGACTACCAGATTATCCCGCTGAAAGATGGCATTGCGATGAGCGCTCTGGATATAACCAAGCGTAAATTAGCTGATAACCAGCGAATCGCACTGGCGGTAGAGCGAGAGCGGGTGGAACTATTGCAGCAGTTCATCAATGCGACCTCTCATGATTTGTTGACCCCGCTGACCATTATGAACACCAGTCTTTATCTGGTGCGGTCTGAGGATGTCTCCCCGTCTCAGGAACACCGACTGGATGAAATTGAGATGCAGGTCAGCCGGTTGCAAAGCATGATCAACGAAATGCTGGAGATGTCGCGGCTGGATCGGTTAGATGGAAAAGATCTCACGCTGCAAAAGACCGACTTGAGTTTGCTGCTTCGAAGTGTCGTGGAGGATTACAAGACAGTGGCGCTAGCGAAAAACCAGCGCCTGACTCTGGCTCCGGTGGAAGACCTGCCCCGACTGCCTCTTGATCGAGAAGGGATTGAAGTAGCGCTTTCCAACCTGTTGGATAATGCTGTGAAATATGCGCCAGAGGGTGGGAATATCGTCGTTGCGACCCGGTTTGATGAGAATAACGTCATCATTACTGTGAAAAATGATGGCGAAGGGATTCACGAGCGTGATCTGCCGTATGTTTT
>JAIOHN010000351.1 GCA_019912985.1 Anaerolineae bacterium
GCCACAACCGTGGCAGCTTTAGCGGCAGCAGCGCACCGGGGCCGATTACGGCTGCCCACCCCACCTTGGTTTCCGGTGTAATCCCCAGCCCGAAATACCATGAGAGGAGTTGCAGGCCGCTGATAAACACCACCAACGCACCAATCAAAAACTGGGATTCCATCACCAACCGCTGCTGACCACGCTGCATCAAATCCACCAGCACGAAAAAAATCAGCACGTGGACCAGCAGCATCCAGGTATGTTCCAGCGACATGCGCCAGTCCATGCCTAGAAGCCCCGATAAAAACCACGCACCGATCAGCCCAAAAAGCGGCAGATTGATCGGCGTATCTGGCAATCCGCATCCGCTGCGAATACGACTCACCAACCAGACAATCAGCAAGATTGTCGTCAGTACGTGATGAAAATATCGAAGCGGAAAAACCTGATAGAAGTAGCTGCTGCCCCCGACAAACACAAAGTAGAATGCCAGCAGCACAAAAAGTAACCGGGTTCGGCGCATCGTCAAACCCCGCTCATGCGGATGACTTTGCCAGCCGTGCGAATGATAATATTCATATCCAGCAGCAGCGATGCGTGACGGATATAGAACAGATCATATTGTAATTTAATCAGCGCATCATCATCGTCAGCACCATAGCCATAACGCACCTGCGCCCACCCGGTCAAACCGGGGCGAATGACCAGCCGTGTGCGATAAAACGGGATTTTTGTAATCAGGCGCTCAACATGCTCAGGGCGTTCAGGGCGCGGGCCGATCAAACTCATGTCGCCACGCAGGATGTTTAAGAGCTGCGGCAGTTCATCCAGCCGAGTCTTACGCATAAAACGACCGCTGCGGGTAATACGGGGATCCCCCTTGCGGCTGAATACAGCCCCACTGCGCAGCTCGGCATCACTTACCATCGTGCGAAATTTATAGATTGAAAAGACGCGCCCATTTAACCCGACCCGCTGCTGCGAGTAGAAAATCGTTCCAGGCGAGTCTAATTTAATGATCAGTGCCAGCACCGGCAGCGTCATCACAAACACAATCATGCCTATCAATGCCAACACAATATCCAGCCCACGCTTCAACAGTGGGTAGATGTTGAACACTGAGTTGTTGTCCAACGGGAGCACCACCGCCCAGTTCTTGTTGACGTGTTCCACGGGTACGCGGCCAGTGATGCGTTCGTATAACAAGGGCATCGGCACAATGGATAACCCTGTGACGTAGGCATCCATAACACCCTGAAATGTCTTTCCATCCAGCTCACGTGTGGAGGTGACGATCAGTTCGCTGACATACTCCTGGTCAATAAGCTGCTTCAGTGCGCTCCCATCACCAATGACAGGCACGCCACACACCTCAAAACCGACTTCGTCCTTTTCGCCAATAATCCCTTTGATTTCATATTCGTCATAAGCGTAACGGCCAATCGCGCCGATAATTGTCTCGGCAGCCCAATCCGTCCCAACGATGAACACGCGGCGCGGTTCGCTGGCCCACCCGGTAACAGCCGGATAGATCAGCCGCCAGGCACCAATGAGCGCGAACGAAGCGAAACCATAGTACAGCGAAAACAAACGTGGGAGTGCGTAACGCGGCGCGAGAAAGAAGATGATCAAATAGAGGACCAGCATTTGCAGGGTAATAATCAGCAGTCTTTGGATGGAGGCATCACGCCGGGCGACAATGCGCAAATCGTAGAAGTCGTTGGCGCTGGCGAGAAGCAGCCAGATGCCCACGAACACAAAAAACCAGATGGATTGCTCAACCAGAAACGTCACATTGAACGCACGGCTGCCAACAACCGACCAGATTCGCAGCGCGATGAGCACAGCCGCCAGCACGGCCACGACATCACCACCCATCAGCAGCAAGCGCCGGTCGGACAAGCGCATCTGCAAGCGACGCCTATTCGGAGATGGAGAAAAGAGCATCGATGAATTCACTTCCCCGCGTGAGAGAACCTGTTTTCATTGTAGCGCGGCTTTGCGGCGCTCAGGCATTAGGATTTTTTATTCGCAGCAGCAAAATCAACAGCAGCAGCGAAACCACACTGACCAGCATCCCTGGCAGAAGCCAGGCCGGGTGATATTCAAAGCGCACCTGACGCGCACCGGCGGGCACTTCAACCGCGCGGAACGCCAGATTCGCCTGCTCGATCTGTGCTGGCTCACCATCCACTGTCGCTATCCAGCCAGGATAAAACGTATCGGCCACCACAAGATAACCGTCAGCATTGTTCTCGACATCAATCGCCAGGCTGTTGCACTGTTCCTCAATATTCAGCACGGTACCCACATCTGCGTTAACCACAGGCGCGCAATCCCCCTCACCGAGCAGCTGCACCTGCGTCAGAGGTTGCCAGTCCGTGTTGGAAATTGCGTCGATGATTCCTGCTTCATCTTCTTGCCAGCAGGCTGATCCAACAAACCATGCTCGTGCAATCTCGAATTCGGTCGATTGCTTGTCGCCACTCTTCAGATAGATCCCATCAATATCCGCCGCTTGCAGTAAATTCTTCTGCCAGGGTTCATCAGCCTCGATCAAGTTGATGTAAGCATCAAAATGACCCACGCGCAGCGGGTCAAAGTTGTTCAGCAGGTAACGCCGCTCCAGCAAGTTCATGTTGGGCAAATTGGCGTCCCGATAGGCTTCCCATTCCTCAACAGCGACTCGATAATCGGCAAATTGCAGATAGACATCAAACTTCACGTAATATTCGGCTTTGTCGGGGCCTTCAGGCCAGTAGCCGCGCCCGGAGTCTTGCTCTACCACCGAGAGGCGTCGGTAGAATTCAGAAGGTATGGTCGGATTTAACCCCTGCGCAGCATAGATTAAATCAACTGCTACCAGCATTACCACGCCGAAGCTCCACCAGCCGTAGCGCTGTGTGCCCTGGTCCGGCTGCAACAGCGTCAGCGCTCCCATTATGGCGCCGACCACAGCCGTATAGCTCACTGCCCTGACCAATACCTGCACACCTTCAGTGTTCAATGTCTCCGCTGGAATCACACTGGGGACGACCACCAACGCCAAGATCACCGCGCCAACACAGCCCGCAATCGCCAGGCGGGTGCCAAAGAATAACCAGTGACCGCGCCCCCAGGCTGCGGTCACACCCACGCCAGCCAGGATGCTGAGCGTAAACACCGTCCACAAATGCCAGCGCACTGGCGCTTGAAATAGATCAAATGTCGGTACGTTGCGATAAAGGAATGGGTAAATACCGGTGTTGCTGCCCAAAGCGAAAACAAAGGCAGCACCTGCGATGACGATCCAGAAAGGCACTGACCATAACTGAGGGGGGGTATCATCTTCCCGGCGTAATCGGCGCAGCACCCAACTGACAATTGCAGCCAATGCCGCCACCAGTGGCAGCAGACCGATATAAACCGCATCCTCGAAGAACGCGCCTTCGGTCACATAACTGCCATCGCCAGGGTTGCCAAAGACATTTGGCGACAGAAAATTCAAGGTGCGAACCGGGCTGTAACTAAAATTCATCGCAAAATCAAAGTCCACGCCACCTGATCGCTGCGATGTCTGCAGCAGTTCCGCCGTTGGCAGCAGTTGGATCGCCGCGATGCCTATACCGAGCGCGACCGCACCCGCGACCATTGCCAATCGCTTCCACCAATCCGCAGGCCGATTACGCCCTATCCAGAACAGGGTGAAAAATCCAGCCAGAAGCAAGCTGTACCAACTGGTCTGCGCATGTCCCGCCAGCAGTTGTAACGCGACCAACACGGCCAGCCAGCCAATGTCACGCAAACGACGATCTTCCAGCAGCGCCAGCACTGCCCATAATATCCATGGCATCCAGGCCGCAGCCTCAATCATCGGGTAGGTCCCCAGCCGCGCCACCAGATAACTTGTCAACCCAAAAGCCAGTGCGCTCACACCGCGTCCCAGAGTTGGCAGAGATAAACGTCCCGTAAACGCCCACATCCCCGCCGCTGCGATAAACAGATGCAGTACAACGGTCACGCTCATCGCAAAACCAAGTGGCAGTACCAGACCAATCCAGCTAAACGGATAGAAAAACTGCGATTGGTAATTCGCAAGCAGTGGTGCGCCCGCACCGTTATAGGGATTCCAGAGTGGCAGTTGTCCATTGCGGAGCATATCAAACGACAGCTCACGCCACGGGTAAAATTGGAGTGAAGGCAGCCCCCAGAAAAAAACCTCTCCCAGTAACAGCCGATAGAAGATCGCTACCAACGCCAGGAACATGATCACCAGCGGCCAGCGGTTAAGGATGCGGTTAATCATGGGCAGTTCTCAGTTTCCAGCCAAGTAAAGCAAGACAGACAACAAAGCTCACTGCGGAGATCAGGGCGGTAGTCTGGGTGGTGGTGTTCAGGCGCTGAATAATCTCCGGCGTCGGCAGGTCCCAACCTGACGGCCAGCCACCTGTCACAGGATTCAGCCGCAGCATATACTCCGGGTTTAAATAAAGATAAGTGCCATCGACTACATGAAACGGCTCGATCGTCTCCCCAACTGCTCCATAGGGGATTTCCAGAGGACAGCGCGATACGATGTACCGCACACCCCACTCCGCCAGAATCTCTCGCTGCGCCGGACCCAGTACCACGTCGCAGTTGGCTTCGGCAATATCGTCATCGCCTTCAATTCCCAACAGCGGCGGCTGCACCACACTGTAACCAGCGCTCGAAATACCGCTACCGGCAGCGATAGCGGCAACGACACCCCGCAGTTGGAAAGGATCGACACCACCAAATAACTTCCAGCCATTGATCGCGGCAACTTGCTGCTCAAGTGCGTAATTGGGGGAATAAATACGTGCATAGGGTAACTGCTGCATGGCCTGCGTCAGGCT
>JAIOHN010000352.1 GCA_019912985.1 Anaerolineae bacterium
GCCCGCAACTTGCAGGCGATGGATGGCCTTGTCCTCAGCAGTATTTCACGCATCATCGGCCAGCCCAACAGCCGCGAAAGCAGTTCGTTCCTGCGTCTGCTGCTCGGTGATGATTATCGCAGCAGTTGGAATTATCACCCGCTTACCGTCATCCTGGTCGATATTCTCCAGCCAGTCACCGTCTCTGAGTCGGAAATGGGCCTGCTTATCTACGTTTTCGATGAGGAGCGCGGCATCGGTTATTTCGACTTTGTGCGCCCGCTCGACACACTGCGCATGACCCTCCATCCCGATAATCTGCACTTTATGGCGCGTCGTGCCTCCAACAGCCAGCCCATCGAAATCTACAATCTGGCGGATGGGACACTCGAACGCAGTTATATCCCCACACTGCGCGACCTGGAAGGCAACCACCAACTGGCTTATTATACCGCCGACGGCACCACCATTATCAGTGATTTTCAGCGCCTCGATGCACAGACAGGTGATGTGATCCACCAGGACCTGAGTTACAACCTGGGCTTTGACCGCTTCTTCTTCACCCAGGACAGCCAGCAGTTGGTCACATTGACCGGCTCAGATTGGTGGGTGTGGGATATCGACACTGCGGAAGTGATCCGACGTGAAACACTTGAGCTGCATGGCGACCTGCTTCAAACCTCCCCCGATGGTCATCGCTTCCTGACCACACTCCTCATGCCCGAAGGTATGGGGCGGGAAATTGTCGAAATCGGCAAAGATCAACGTCGCAGCGTCATTTTTGACCGCACGCCAAACCGCGACATCATAGATGTCATTCCCAGCCCTGATTGGGAAAACTATCTGGTCATCTATTCTTTTGACCCATCAGCCGGTGAACTAAGCACGATAGAGGCGGCGCTGTATAACATCAATACGGGTCGGCGCTGGTATTTTGAGGAGGCCGATCTACCCGCCACACAGTTTCCCTCCTATGGCTGGCTTGATAACAGTACCGCCTACATCTATGGCACGCACGATATGCCAGAGGCACAAACTAGGCGCATTTATGGTCTCGACTTTCATCCTTCCGGCCTACCGCAGTGTCTGGTGAACGCTTTCCCTGGTGGTGAATGGGAACAATGGCGCGATCTGTGGCAGCGTCTGAACTACCAACTGTCATTTGATGCATTGGGCCGCCTCACCCAGAGCCTGTGTGCTGCACTTCCAGCAGCACCAGATGAAGTGAATGCTGTGCTTCAGCCAAGCCCCACACCGACTCGTCTGCCGGTAACACCGCTGCCATCGATTATTGCTGGCGTGCCAGCCTGTCTCACACAGCGCTACCCCAATGAGGCTGTCGCCTATGGCCGGGATTGGCGTGAAATCACGGCGGGCCTCTCACGTGAGGAAATTGACGAGCTGGAAATCCTGCTTTGCGATGGTTTAGTAAATTCGCCACCATCAAACTTTTTCGGGGAAAATGGCGCACCAGCGCTTGAGGTGATGACCATCAACATCGACACGGGTCAGCGCACCCTGGGAAGCTATCTCCCTGAACCGGAGACGCAGCCAACCCGTTCGCTGGAGCTGGTACTCAACGAGTTCGAGCGCACCGCGCAAATTCGCCCTGGCGATTCTGTCCTCAGCCCGAACGGTGAATTGCTGGCGGCACGCAGCCTCTCCAACCACATCATCATTTTCCGCCTGCTCAAGCCCTACG
>JAIOHN010000353.1 GCA_019912985.1 Anaerolineae bacterium
CGTGTACCTATGACTCCAACAAAAAACGGTATTAGATATTTGTGCAGAAGTTGATATTGATTTGCAGTATACTGATCGTGGACTGGTAAGTCAGCCGACATCGGTTCCCATGTCAGTTCCCATCAGTTCGCATTCTCGCTACCGGGGCAGCGTGGGGCGACACACACCATATGAAGTCACCCAGTTATCGGGATCAAGATTACGCTTTCGGCCAACGCATGCTCAGCCTGCGCAGCAAGATCGGTCTGACCCAGTCCGACCTTGCAGACATGCTAGGCGTCTCGCGGCGCTCGGTGGGCTCCTGGGAAGCCGGCAGTAAGTATCCCAAACCTGAACATCTCCAGCACTTTATCACGCTGGCTGTCGAGCGGCGGGCTTTTCCTGCAGGCAAAGAAGCGGGTGAAATTCGCGTGCTGTGGCAGCAGTCACAGCAGAAAGTCCTGCTTGACGAACAATGGCTGGCCGATCTGCTGATGCTCACCGAGCAGGACAACGACCCTGCCATGCTAAGTATCCGAATGCGCGCATTGCACCGGTCAGGGTGGCTCGCCGCCGACCAGCATGACTTTGATGAGGCAATGCGCCTCTTTGAACAAAGCGCAAACTTACGCCGTGCCCTTGGGGAAACCGTAAGCGAGACGGCTTCGCTCATCAATGCCGGGCTTCAGGCGCGGGCTGAAGGGCAGTATCAGCCCGCGACCATGCTGCTGGAAGATGCATTGTCACAACTTCGCGCGCAGGGTGATCGCGGCGGCTTGAGTACAGGTGGTATCGGCTATGCGTTGTATGCCCTGGCCTTGATCTGCCGAGAGCAAGGTGAGTTTGATCGAGCTTCAGCGCTGTTTACTGAGTGTATAGAGTTTCATCAAGCGATTGGAGAGCGGGAAGGGGTGGCACAGTCTCAGCTTGGGTTGAGCGATGTGGCACGCGATATAGGTAATCCTGCGATGGTGCGCCATTATAGTGACACCAGCCTTGAGATCTTTCACGAATTCGAAACCCAGTGGGCTATTGGTTTTACGCTCAATAATCTGGCACAGGCGTCCTATCAGGAAGGTGACTTTGACCAGGCCCTGGCCTTCGTGCAGGACAGCATCGCGCTCTTTCGCAGTATTAACAATGAAAGCGGGCTGGCTGAGGTACTTATTACGCAGGGCTATATTCAATTGGCGCGGCAGGAACTGGCAGCTGCGCACGACACGATGGTCGAAGCGCTGCGTTTCGCTTGGACATTAGGCCCACGTCTGATGGTGGCGGCTGCACTGGAAGCCCTGGCAGCTGTGATGGCGGAATCTGGATCGCTGAGAAGTGCGATTCGTTGTCTGGCTGCATCATCAGTGATGCGCAGCGAGATGGGCACACCGGTACGGCTCGTTGACCGTCCAGTTCTGGAGCGTACACAGGCACGGTTGCAATCCGAGTTGGAGATCAGCGACCTTGCGCTGGCCTGGTCTGAAGCCGGATCTTTGCCTCCAGAGCAGCTTGTCCAGGCTGTGATCGGCGAAGCGCAAGATATGCATCTACCAGCGGAACCTGCCCCCATTAGCCACTCAACCACGTCTGCGCCAGTACAGGCACAACTGCAGCAGTCGAAAGCAGCGCCGAACCCACAATGCGACTGGAATGATGCGCCCAGAATCTCGAACTTCTACGGACGCGAATGGGAACTGGATACATTGCGCGAGTGGATTATTGACGAAGACTGCCAGGTCGTGACTCTGTTGGGACTCGGCGGCATTGGCAAATCCACACTGGCGGTCAATGTGATGCACCGCCTGGCAAATCAATTTGAAGTCGTTATCTGGCGTTCGCTGCAGGATATTCCCACGTGCTCCGTTTTGTCGAGCGATCTGGTACAGGTGCTGATTCCGGATGCGCCATCTGAAGCGACTGCCACATTCGAGCTGCGGATCAACCTGCTGTTGGAAGTGATGCGCAAACGGCGGGTGCTGATGGTGCTGGATAATGTCGAGGCGATCCTGGAAGAAGGCGAAGGTATCGGCGTCATTCTGCCTGACTATGAGGGATTTGATCGTTTTTTGCGATTAGTTGCCAGCACCAAACACCAGAGCTGTGTGCTGCTCACCAGCCGTGAGAAACCGGATGCGTTGGTGCCCTATGAAGGCAGCAATGCCCCGGTGCGCGCACTGCGCCTCGCACAGCTGAATGCCGAAGCCTGCAATCAGTTGTTGTCTGAACGAGGTGTTGTGGGCAGTGCTGAAGAATGCAGGACATTGATTGAAGCTTATGCTGGAAACCCTCTGGCGCTGCGAATCGTCTCGCGTACTATCGTCGATTTGTTCAACGGCGAACTTGCCCCCTTTCTAGCCCAGGGTGAGGTGATTTTTGGCGGCATCCGCGACCTGCTCGGCCAGCAGTTCAACCGCCTCTCGGCTCTGGAACAAAGTCTGATGCTGTGGTTAGCCATCCTGCGCGAACCCGCTACTCTCGATGACCTGTTGACCTTGCAGGTTACGCCCGTGCCGGGTGCGCGCCTGTTAGAAGCAATCGAAGCGCTGCACCGCCGGTCACTGGTGGAGCGTGGTCACAGGCCAGGCAGTTTCACGCTGCAATCGGTAGTGATGGAATATGTGACGACTCGGCTTGTGACAGACGCGGTGACGGAGATCAACCAGGGGAAGCTCAATCGTCTGTTAGAACACGGCCTGGAGTTGGCCCATGCGCGAGAATATGTCCGTCATACGCAAGAACGCTTGATTATTGCAGCGACTCTGGTGGGCTTACGCAACGCACAGCCCCATGAGGCAGCGATCGAGGACATGCTACGCGAGCTGTTGGATCAACTGCGGCGGCAGCCACAGAAGAGCCAGGGTTACGGACCTGCCAACCTGATCGCGCTGCTGCGTTATTTGCGCGGCGACCTGCGCGGCCTGGATTTATCCCATCTGCTGCTGCGCAACGCCTACCTTCAAGGGGTGGATATGCAGGACGCCTCACTTGCTGGGGCTGTGCTGCAAGACAGTATCTTCAGCGAAAGCTTTGGTATTGTGACAGCGGTCGCTGTCAGCAGCAGTGGGAAATATTGGGCTACGGCCAGTAAGCGCGGTGAGATTCGCGTTTGGGAAGCCGAGGGCCTGGTTCTCCATCTGGCATGGCGAGCACATGACGATATGGTCTGGTCGCTGGCTTTTAGCTCCGACGAAAGCACTTTAGCCAGTGCGAGTTGGGATGAGACGCTTAAAGTCTGGGATATTGCCAGCGGCGCGCTGCGTTGGTCTGGCAGACACACCAGCCATATCAACCGGGTCTGTTTCTCCCCTTCGGGTAAGTTACTTGCCAGTGGTGCGAATGACGCCACTGTCCAGCTCTGGGATGCAGACACAGGGACGGCGCTGCAAACCTTGTCGCAGCCTGACGCTGTTACTTCGTTGGCCTGGAGTCCTGACGAACAGTACATCGCCACCGGAGACCTTAAAGGCAGCGTGCGTTTGTGGGCTGTTGATGACCATGAGCCTTTGCATTGTGTCTTTTTGCTGACCGACCATCACAATTGTGTGGAGGGTTTGGCTTTTTCTCCAGATTCAAGCCACCTTGCCAGCGCCAGTTGGGATCACACAGTCAAGCTATGGGAAGTCAGTACAGGTCGCCTGATCAAAACGCTTGCTGGACATACCGACCGCGTATTTCGTGTCGCCTGGAGTCCCGATAACCGCATTTTGGCTAGCGGTGGCCGCGACCAGACAATTGCGCTATGGGATATTGAAAAAGGCAGTTACCACGCTATGCTGCGCGGTCATCACTCCGGCTTAAGCGGCCTGGTGTTTACGCCCGATAGTCAGCGTTTGCTGAGTGGCAGCGAAGACGGGACATTACGGGTCTGGGATATGGCAAATGGCGAGTGTGTGCGTATTATCCAGGGCTACGCGACATCACTCTACGATGTGGATTGGAGTCCGGATGGCAGACATCTTGTGGGCAGCAGCACAGATTATCTGGTGACCATCTACAGCGTGAATGGCGAGGAAGCCCCCCGCGTTTTTAGCGGTCATACCGGTGTTGTGTATGGCGTTGGCTGGAGTGCTGATGGACAGTGGTTAGCCAGCAGCGAATGGGATAATGCAATCTACTTATGGAAAACGACTACTGGTGAGAAGCGATATGTCCGCCTCTCCCCGGATGATCCTGATAACTATTTCTATGGTCTGGCCTGGAGTCCTGATGGGCTGCGTTTGGCGGGTGGTACCTACAGGCAAGGTGTGTTGGTCTGGGACTGGGCGACGCAGCGTCTCTGTTGGGATGGTCAGGCAGTGTCAAGCTGGATTCGCACCGTGGCCTGGAGTCCCGATGGAAACCTGCTGGCGGGTGGCGGCGATGATGGCGTAGTGTATCTGGTGGACGCGAATGACGGTAGGCTGCTGCACCGCTTGGAAGGCCATCTCAGTATGGTGACGAGCCTGGCCTGGAATTCTGACGGCACAGGTTTGGCATCCAGCAGCCGAGGTACGGCGGGAAATAACCTGATCCTATGGGACATAAAACGTCGCAAGCGCTTGACCACGTTTGAAGGTCAATCAACCATGATCTTCGCGGTGGTCTGGGGTGCGGGTGACAAACAATTGATCAGTGCGAATGGCAACGGTACGCTGTACTGGTGGGATGTTCACAGTGGCGCGTGTCTGCGAACTCGCCAGGCGCATCAGGGAGCAATTCATGCGCTCCGGCGCAGTCCGGACGGAACACTGCTGGCAAGCTGCGGCGATGATGGGGCCATTATGCTCTGGGATAACGCCAGCGGTGAGCATCACCAAACTCTGCGGCGGGATCGTCCCTACGAACGGCTCAATATTCACGGTGTCAGCGGCCTGACCGAAGCACAAACTGCTACTCTGCGAGCGCTAGGGGCAATAGACCGTAAGCCTTAAGAGCTTGAAATACAGCCTACCAGCACGATCTGGCAATCCCCATACGCTACGATCTCCGGCTCCTCTATCACAGTAAGAGGCCCTCCCTTATCCTGTGTTGAACAGCGATCCGTACTAAATGAGGGGTACCACTGATGCTGTCCCAATCGAATTTGTCTATCATTGGCTCAGCATAGTGGTGAAACACAGTTGACAATATGCTGTCAACTGACTGCGGAGAGTCAATACTTATGACGTGAACTTCTTGTTGATGTGGCGGCATTTTATTAAAATCAGTGTCTACCCCACTCTACAGGCTCCGAGGTTAAGCTGATGTCTGACATTGAGACCAGATCCCGACCCCGTTGGATACGTCCCATGGAACCGCGTTCGCCCGATGAGGTGCACCGGCAGGCAACACCACTTGAATTGTTCTTTGACCTGGTCTTTGTGGTTGCGATTGCCCAGGCTGCCAGCGCTTTACATCATGGCGTTGCGGAAGGCCATGCGGTCGAGTCGTTGGTCAGCTATGGGATCGTGTTTTTTGCTGTCTGGTGGGCCTGGATGAATTTTACCTGGTTCGCCTCCGGCTATGACAATGGCGATGTGCCCTATCGCATATTCGTTTTCATTCAGATGACCGGCGCGCTCATCATGGCGTCTGGCGTCGAGCCTTTGTTTCTCCATCATGATTTCAGCGTCACGGTGTTCGGTTATGTCGTGATGCGGGTAGCGAACGTCACGCAATATCTGCGGGCTGCTTATGCCGACCCGGTGCATCGTCCGGCAACCTTACGCTATGCAATCGGCATTGGTCTTGCTCAGGTTGGTTGGGTTCTGATGTTATTCCTGCCCCCACAGTGGCAGCTTCGTTATTTTATTTTAGGGGTGATTATCGAGCTTCTAGTACCAATATGGGCAAAACGTGCGTCGCCGACAGCCTGGCACGCCGATCATATACGGGAACGGTATGGCTTATTCAACATTATCGTGCTGGGCGAAACCATTCTGTCTACCAGTATGGCTATTCAAACCGTCAGCAATGAAGGCATCTTGAACGCGAGTTTGATTACCACCATTGCAGGAAGCCTCCTGATCGCGTACAGCATGTGGTGGCTCTATTTTTACCAGCCTGCCGATCATCTCGTGGAGTCACTTCACGACGCCCTTATCTGGGGGTACGGTCATTTCTTCATTTACAGCGCGACAGCCGCTGTGGGTGCGGGACTGGCGGTCGTGATCGATCAGATCACGCATCACGCTGAGATTAGCACAGTGGGTGCGGGACTGGCGGTGGCACTGCCGGTCTCGGTTTACGTGTTCAGCTTGTGGATACTCCATGAGCACCCCAACGCGGAGCACTTCATTGATAGGCTGCTGCATCCGATCATCATGGTACTCATTTTGCTGACCCCTTTTACGGGTCAGGCCGTGCTGTTGACGGGGATCCTACTCGTCTTCCTGGTTGCCGTCCGGCTGGTACGACATCTAGAATGATGCACCGGATAGTTGTTGTTCTAGAACAACCCGGTTCTGGAATCGTGCTCTAATATCGCGCGGGAGTGGGCTGGGCGACCATGAGCGAACATGCGAACGGTATTGAAGAGGATTTGATAGATGCAATAGACAGACGGCTAATGGAAGCACTCCGTCGAGATTGGTTTGGGGTGTGAAGATCTGTCTATTACTGGAATGCTGCGCGGCAGTCGCCGACCTAATTCAACTGAAGGGCGTCATAAACAAAAACCAGCACGTCGGCTGGTTGAGGGATGGACCTGAGAGTCTCTCAGGCCCATTAACTAGGCATATACTCCACTTTGATATTCCCCTGCCAGCATCACTCAGGTGTTATACAGGGTTAGGATTACAACGCGGGTTTGATGTTCTGGTTCAGATGGAAAAGGTTGGTCGGATCATATTTGGTCTTAATCGCCACCAATCGCTCATAGTTGCCGCCATAAGCCGCCCGTACCAGCGCATCCCCTTCTTCACCCATACCCGGGAAATTGAGATACGATCCGCCATCCGAAAATCGCTGCATACTCTGAACACCTTCGCGCGACCAGCGGATGCAATCCTCGGCATCAGTCGGATCGGACCATGTCGCATCAAAGGATAGCATGAAGGGTACCTTGCGGCTCCAGAACGCGGTTGCGGTGGGTTCCACGCGCCGGACTGCTCCCCCGAAGTGCCACAGCAATAATAAGGTATTTGGGGTGGGTTTTTGTGCGCCCATTCCAACAATGACATCAATCGCCTCATCGGTTAGATCGCTTAAGTGACTGGACTTCCAGTAGTAATTGAGATTTCCATGTGGGAAAAATGGATCCCACCCTGTCTGGGCTGTTAGGTAGGGTACTGCCCCGCTCAAGTCCAAAATTGCCTCACCCAGTTCGCGCATCGGGCGCGTATATTTCTCACCGACTTCGGGATCGCCGCAATAAACACCAAGGAGGCCGATCACATCACGTCCACGCGCTGCCTCAGGGAATACAGGCAGGTCGGGAATCGTCCAAAAGATAGCATTGGAGGTATATTCATCCGGCGCGGATGCCATGAAGTCGCGCCAGTGCCGTATGAAGTCGCCAGCCTGCTCCACAGGATAAAACGGCGCACAGCGGTAAATTGTAGTTCCTATGGTATGGCAGCGAAATTCGAAGGAGGTGACGATACCAAAGTTTCCGCCTCCGCCACGCACTGCCCAGAACAGATCCGAATTCTCCTGCTCACTGGCTGTCAGCAGCCGTCCATCAGCAGTGACAATGTCGACAGAGAGTAAGTTATCGACAGTCAGCCCATACTTGCTGCGCAGGTGTCCATAGCCGCCGCCTAACGTTAAGCCAGCTACACCAGTCGTCGAAATATGACCATTGGGAACAGCCAACCCAAAGAGCTGGGTTTCGCGGTCCACATCCGACCAGATCGCGCCACCCTGAACCTGCACCGAACGTGCCTGTGGGTTGACCCGCACGCCACGCATGAGCGATAAATCGATCATCATACCGTTGTCATTGACCGCATAACCAGCGACATTATGCCCACCGCCGCGTACCGAAATATCCAGTCCATGTTCGCGGGCAAAATTGACAGAGACGATGACATCGCTGGCACCCAGACACTGCACAATCACAGCGGGGCGTCGATTAATCACGCCGTTCCAGACACGCCGAATTTCCTCATAATCTTGATCTGCAGGCAGAATGACCTGCCCCCGTATATGTTGTTGTAAAGCCTGAGCAGCCTCGGTCAAGATGCTGGCTTGATTAGGGGAAATAGTGACTGACATTAGTTTTCTCCTATCCTAGATTCTTGGTTTGGTGTGGCGTTCTGCTACGCCATATGCTTGTCAGTGTAGGCTAACAGGGGGTGGAGAAGTCATCACCCCTATGGGTGAAACGGGCGCAGCAAAGAAAGATTCGAGTCCATTGTCATATAATATGCTTCATGTACAATCTAGATGCTAAAGAGGGTCGGTTGTTTGCTTTTTTGCCGACGAACAAGAGAGGAGACCCGGTGTCCCATCGCGTTCCAGTACATAGGGGGGATTTGCCCCTTCAGCCTACTCAGTTTATTGGTCGAGAAGAGGAAACTGCACGAGTCATGGAGATGCTGGCGGATTCATACTGCCGCCTGCTAACTCTGACAGGTGAAGGTGGCATCGGTAAATCACGTCTGGCGCTGGAAATTGCGTCGAAATCTCTGAGTTATTATCCCGACGGCGTCTATTTTGTGGATTTGCAGGCAATCTACACAAAAGATACGCTCATGCAAGCAGTTGCCGATGCGCTCAACTGTCCACTTTCGGGACACCATACAGTATTTGAACAGGTACTCCATTTCCTGCGCGAAAAAGACATGCTGCTTTTGCTCGACAACTTTGAGCAACTTCTGCCAGAGCAGGCGGAAGTGCTGGTGAGCGACTTGCTCAATGACTGCCTTGGCCTCACCATCATAGTGACATCAAGGGAAGTGCTAAATTTGAGACAGGAATGGGTGTGGCGTGTATCTGGGCTAGAATTTCCGCAGGAGCAAACGGTGGAATCTCCGAAAACATTCGATGCCGTGCGTTTATTCATGGAGCGCGCGCGTCGTGTTCGATCAGACTTCCTGGTCGAATACGACCTACCACATGTGCTTCATATCTGTCGGCTTGTCGAAGGAATGCCGCTGGCGATTGAACTTGCCGCTTGCTGGCTCAAAGTGCTTCCCTGTAAAGCCATTGCCGAGGAAATTCGCCAAAGCCTGGATTTACTGAACAGTCATCAGCACGATTTACCGGAACGCCATCGTAGCATCCGAGCCGTGTTTGAACACGGCTGGAAACTCCTCTCACCTTCGGAACGCGAAACCATCAATCGTCTTTCGATTTTTAAAGGCGGTTTCCGCCGTGAAGCCGCTGAACAGGTGGCTGGTGCAGACCTGGCGACCCTGTTACTCCTCACCGACAAATCGCTGCTCCGGTTGGAAGCGAATGGCCGCTTTCACATTCACGAACTGGTGCGCCAGTACGCCGCCGAACAATTGGGTGATGTGGAAACGTGGCTTGATATGCACTGCGCCCACTATGCGGATTTTCTTCAACACCGGGACGGAGATTTGAGCGGCGGTCGCCAGATTGAAGCGAGCGATGAAATAGGTGAAGAAATCGATAATATCCGGGCAGCCTGGGAACATGCGGTGAAGCGCGGTAATTTTCAGGCCCTGTCTCAGATGACCACCGCTTACTCTCTGTTCTGCCAGTTCCGTAGTCGTTATCAGGAGGCATACAACGCTTATTCGAGCGCAATCAAGTGTTTCCTGGGAACAGAAGTACCGCCTGAGGCTGATCGAATGCTGGGTACGCTGCTCTCGGCATTGGGTTGGATGTGTGTGCGTATGGGGCAGTTGGACAATGCTGAATCGGCATTTGAGCAGGCTGAAATGGCTTTCAACCGGCTTGGAATCGGTCTATCACTGGGATATGGTGGCGATCCCGCACTTGGGCGGGCGGTTGCAGCACTGGTACGCGGAGATTACGGTGAGGCGGAACGCCTGGCAGAGCAGGCAATACAAGCGAGTGAAACAGCCCATAACACCTCAAGTCTCATCATCGCCTGCCGTACCCTTGGGGAAGTCTATCTGCGCATGGGAAAACCCGATATTGCTCATCAGCACGCCTTAAGAGCTTATCAGCTTTGTGAGGAAACGGGTGATCGCTGGTTCATGGCTTACTGTCTCACGACCCTAGGTGAAGTAGCACTTGAGATGGAAGTTTATGCCGCCGCAAAAAAGCATTTTGAATCCGCCTATTTGTTACGACAGGAATTTCACGATCCCGAAGGCATGGCGATGGCGATGGCTTACCTGGGCGATATTGTTCTTCAGCAGCAGTCACTTGACGAAGCGCTCCATTGCTATAATGAGAGCCGGATGTTGTACCAGCAAATTAACGATCCGGGTGGGCTGGCACGGGTGCTATGTGGTCTGAGTCGCACGCATCTGTCATTGCGAGATTATCCGGCTGCGGCTGAAACCTGCCGGAAAGGGCTCCAGATCACTGTAAAGATTCAATATATACCCGTTTTGCTACAACTGCTGATTATCGCAGGTGAACTCTGCTATACAGTTCAAAACCAATCGAGAGGATTGGAAGTTCTGGCGCTAGTCGTGAATCATGCGGCATCTACTCATACCAACCGAACAGCAGTACAGCAGTTTCTTGCACGGCATAATATCGCCCAACTGCCCTCACTACTGACTGGACACGATCTGCAAAATATCGGTTCCCTCCTTCAAATGGGGGTAAATATCGAATCAGTGCTTTTAGAGGTCGAAGATATTCAGGGTACAAAATCATTACCTGATCCATCACCTGTACAAGCAAGTAACCAATCGCTCCTTGATCCCTTAACGCCGCGTGAGCTTGAAGTGCTGTCGTACATCATCACTGGACTTCAGAATCGTGAGATAGCCGATAAGCTGGTTGTCTCACTGAATACAGTCAAAACACATATCAACAACATTTATTCAAAATTGAACATCACCAATCGGGTGCAAGCTGTCGCCCGTGCCCGAGAACTGGGCATTATCTAATCCCCCTAATCACCTGAAGGGGTGATGACACTCCACCCCCGTTTCCTCATATGCTGGTGCTTGTAGTTTACACACGCACCTGAGTGTGCATATGGAGAAAACAAGATGAACACGAAACACTTGACTCGAATTGCTGCGGCCCTGACTCTTTTAATGAGTCTGTTGGTGCTTAGCAGTGCGTCAATTAGCGCTCATGGCGGTGATAGTGGTATTGCACCCAATGGTTTGTTCTTCGTTGACTATCGCAATCTGAATGGCGGTGCCGATGGAGTAGCACTAGTCAACCTCGATCCCGAGTCAGAAAGTTTTGGTGAATTTTTGCAGACCTTTGAATTGGGCGAGGGTGTGCTGCCACATCATCTCTATTACAATCACGATCAATCGCGATTGTACAACACCACGCTTGCTGGCGAGTTCCTTTATGAATTGATGGTGGAACGTGATGAAAACGGCATGCCAACAATCACAGGGGTCACACCAATTGATACAGGCGAGAGTATTGTCGGTGAGGACATGTTCTTCTCGGAAGATGGCGACTTCTTCTGGACAACCTTCATCGGTGGTTTGGGAGGCGAACGGGATGGATCAATTGGTATCTTTGACGCACAGACCAATGAGTTGGTCGATACGATCGTCGCACCCGAGCCGGGAAATCCATCAAACGGACAGCCGTTCATCCTTTATCCACATGGGATCTCTGCAAATGAGGCCCTCGGTTACATGTTGGTGACTTCAACCGCACATCCGGATCTCACTACAGGTATTGGTAATACGGTCACGCTGATCGACATGGAAACAAACGAACCTGTGCAGACAGTTCTCGTAGCTGAGTCATGGGAGGATCTGAGCGAACCCGTGGAAGTACTGATGCTGCGTGATGGTCTCCCATCCTATGCACTGGCGACGACGGTGTATGGTGGTGATGTATGGATTGCACCGTTCGATGAGGAGACAGGGCGTCTAGGTGAGTTCACTGAAGCGTTTGATGGTAGCGCAAATGGTCTGCTGGTCGCCCTTGAATTCTACATTGGGCCTGGTGATGATCCTGAGAGTGATGAAGATCAACTGCTCTATGTTAGCTTTGCCGTACCCGGTGTTGTGAATGCCTACAGCCTGGACAATCTGCCGGAGTTGGAACTGGTAAAGACCTACCAGGCAGAGCCAGGCACCCATCACTTCGGTTTCTTCCTGACCGAGACAGGGCGTGAAGCAATGGTGATTCAAAACAATCTGCTCAATGGCGAGGGAATCAACGCGGGAACATTAACGATTGTAGACATCCACACTGGTGAGCAGTTAGGCAGACTTGACCTTGCCCTAGACGAAGGTCTGATGCCCGAATCCATCGAGTCGGCTATGGGAAACGCCCATTTCCTACATCACTAAAGCCCCTGCAGATTATGGGCGGGTTCACTACCCGCCCTCTGCACCTAGCCCTCAACCGCAACTACATGCCTTATCATTGCTATCCAAGTCTTTATCCGCGAATTTCCATCGCTGAATGCAATTTTATCTGCGGGGGTCTCAGTTCCGTTAACCAGACATTTGCTTCGCTTTGATATTCTCCTACTGGCCTCAACTGAGAGCAAGTTATCTAACCCCGGTAAAACCCCACTCCACGTTGATATTCTCGATTTGCGACAACAGGATATACAGTACCATCAGATTAGGCGTGGGTCGGCCTGTACCGGACGCGGGCGCAGCAAATTATGAAAAAGGAGAACTGGGCTCACGGTTTTACAAGAGGAAATGATCGTACTTGATACCGTGCCCCTGAGATGAGCAAGCTGATTACTGATGCCTCAACAATAACCGTTCCTCTACGAATCGGTGAGCATGGCGCGACCAGCATTCGCAAAACGCGCGTCCTGATCGAACTGGACATTCATGTGTCAGTACACGATGCGTTCTGGGCGGATTAGGATGATGCCCTGCGAAATCATTTATCGATGAAAATCCTGTCGAACTATCCCAGGATGATCCGGCACCGGTCGAGGGTTGGAAATATTGGATTGAGAAGCGCTTTTCATCATTCGCCATTGGATGAAATGCACGGTGTACCGTTATTTTTCACGATCAATATATGGTGTGGGGTAATCAAGGAAGACGAATTAATGTGAAGCCTAGTTTACAGAGGAATGGACCTGAAGGGATTCGAACCCTTGACCTCTACAGTGCGATTGTAGCGCTCTCCCAGCTGAGCTACAGGCCCGGAATGTCGAAAATTGTATAACTGCTTGAAAAGGGTGTCAAGGTATAGTTCCTCTAGCGCTGACCTGTTACTATTTTGGTGACAAAAATTTACATCTTTTTGAAAGCTGTAAACGTTGCAGGGCCAGATACGGAGTGTTATAATCGCCCACAAATGGAATTCTTACCATTTCTTCCTAAGATTCACCTTCCTCGGAGGAATATAAGTTGACTTCGCTTGTTACCACTGTAACAGAAACCCTCCGCTATCGCGGTGCAATTGGGCAGTGGAGTTGGGTGCTCCACCGCGTCTCTGGCCTGGGGGTTGTTTTGTTCTTTGTCCTTCACGTGATCGACACATCCTGGGCTGTTTTTTACCCTGAGAAATATGTAGAAGCGATTGCCTCCTACCAGTCTCCCTTGTTTACAATAGGGGAGTTTTTCCTGGTGGCCGCAGTGGTTTACCACGCCATTAATGGCCTGCGCATCATTTTCTTTGATTATCGCCCGCACCTATGGCGCTATCAACAGCGCGCAGCCATTTATGTGCTCATTATTACCGTGGTCATTCTGATCCCGGTATTCATTCTCATGTTCGGCCATGTGCTGAATTTCTATAATTCCAATCCTCAGATTCTGGGACTTGGAGAAGTGATTGCCGCCCAGCTGCCATTCCTGGGTGGCATGGCCGCCGCTTTAATCGTCGCCATTCTCTTTTCGGTGATTTATGGTTTGATCGCCGGAGATACTTCTACCAAATCTGTGGGTGAACGGAACAGCGGTAGCCCAATCGAACGTTTCTGGTGGTCATTTATGCGTATCAGCGGTCTCTTGATCGTCCCGCTGGTATTTGGTCATTTGACTATTATGCATGTGCTTCAAGGCGTGTTTGATATTACCGCTGCGGGTTCGACAGTCGTTGGTACGGGTGGTGTCATTAATGAGACAGGTACCGCCGTAGAGTTCATTGCCAACCGCTGGAACTTGCTGATCGCAGGCGTTGCCATCTGGCGGTTTTATGATTTCGCGCTGCTGGCGCTGGTTGCCGCCCACGGCTTTAACGGTTTGCGCTATGTGCTGACCGATTACACCATGAGCAGTCCCGTTTTGCGCCGCGCAATGGTTTATTTGTGTGTGATTGCAGCCACCGTCCTGCTTACACTGGGTCTGGGCGCGCTGATCGGCACCATTGACAGTGGGGCAATTGAAATGGCTCAGGAGGCTGCGGCCAATCTCCATCCCTAAGCATTTTTGAAGTGATTACAGGGGCGACTGAAGCGGTCGCCCTTGCTATCTATGAATTTCTGGTTTTAGGAGTAGTGTTTACCATGCAAACACATCAGTTTGATGCCATTATTGTCGGCGCGGGTGGTGCTGGCTTAATGGCAGCATTGTATGCCAGCCAGGGAGGGGCGAACGTGGCGGTGGTCAGCAAGTTGTACCCCACACGCAGCCACACTGGTGCGGCACTGGGCGGCATTGGTGCAGCCCTGGGAAACCTGGATGAAGATAAACCGCTGTGGCATGCCTATGACACGGTTAAAGGTGGTGATTATCTGGCTGACCAGGACGCGGTAAAGGTTCTATCGGAAGAAGCGATCGATGCGGTCATCGAGTTGGAGCATATGGGGCTGCCTTTCGACCGCACGCCGGATGGCCGCATCAGTCAGCGGCGATTCGGTGGTCATACCAGTAATTTTGGTGAAAAAGCGGTGCGCCGAGCCTGTAACGCGGCTGATCGCACTGGTCATATGATCCTCCAAACGCTGTATCAGCAGTGCATCAAAAATAACGTGCGCTTTTTTGACGAGTATCATGTGGTTGACCTGCTCATGAATCAGGGCCGCGCGGTGGGCATCGTGGCGATTCAGCTTGGCACAGGTGAATTTCATGTGTTTCAAGCCAAAGCGATGCTGTTTGCGACTGGCGGTTGGGGGCGCGTCTGGCAGATTACCAGTAATGCCCACAGCCTGACGGGTGACGGCACGGCGATCCTCTTCCGCCGAGGGGTTCCCCTGCAAGATATGGAATTCTTCCAATTCCATCCAACCGGCCTCTATGGATTAGGCGTGCTGCTCACTGAAGGTATTCGTGGTGAGGGTGGCGTCTTGCTTAATCGCAACGGGGAACGCTTTATGGAGCGTTACGCCCCATCGATTAAAGACCTTGCCAGCCGTGATGTGGTGAGCCGGGCGATTTACATGGAGATCCGAGAAGGCCGGGGGATTCAGGGCAAGAATTATGTCCACCTCGATATTCGACCGGAGACCGTAAATCGTTATCTGGCGGAAGCGGGCGAGTCACGACGTATTGACGATGCCTATGTTGCTAAAAATCTGGCGGAAACATTGGATGTCTGCCGCACATACGTGGGTGTTGATCCATTGAAAGACCCGATGCCAGTGCATCCGACAGCCCATTATGCGATGGGTGGTATTCCCACCAATGTCGATGCCGAAGTCGTCATTGATGAGAATCAGACCGTCCTGCCGGGGTTGTATGCAGCGGGTGAATGCGCCTGTGTAAGCTGCCATGGCGCAAATCGTCTGGGCACGAACTCATTGGTGGACCTGGTGGTGTTTGGTCGTCGTGGTGGCAAGGCAATTGCGGAATTTGTGAAACATGCTGATTTCACACCGCTGCCCGACAATCCTACTGGAGAGATCGAGGCGGAGTTCGAACGGCTGCGCAGCAGCAAAGGGAAAACCCGTCCCGGTGAACTGCGCCACATGATGCAGCAGACGATGATGGATGATGTCGGCGTGTTCCGTATCGAGGAAGGTATGGAGCAGGGGATTGAGAAAGTTCGTGATATGCGCGAGCGCTATCAGAATGATCTCCACATTGACGACCAGGGCCACACCTTTAATACTGACCTGATGGAAGCCTGGGAATTGGGTTGCCTGCTTGATCTGGCGCAGGTGACTGCCAAGAGTGCTTTGCAGCGCAAAGAAAGCCGGGGCGCGCACAGCCGTGAAGATTATAAGAAGCGCGATGATGAGAATTGGATGGTTCACACGCTGGTCTCCACGACACATGAGGAAGCCTATCCAAAGGGTACGCTTGATCTCAATGTGAATCTGAATAAGAAGGTCAACACATCGCTGGCGGATGAAGACCCACGTTTCCTGCCGAAAGAGCGTGTCTATTAGTGGCGTGACTTTCGCGCCCTGAGTGAATAAATCCATAAGGGTGGCTGGTGGCTGGACACCCTTATCTCTGTAGAATTGACGAGGAGTCGTAATGGAAGTTACATTCAAAATTCGACGCTATAACCCGGATGATAGTAACGCCAAGCCTTACTGGCAGGAATTTACTTTACAGGATGTGGAGCCGCATCACCGTGTTCTGGAAATGCTGCACCGGGTGAAATGGGAGCAGGATGGCACCCTGTCTTTCCGCCGCTCATGCTCCAGCGGCATTTGCGGTTCTGATGCAATGCGCATCAACGGTCGTAATGCGCTGGCCTGCAAGATGTTGATCCGGGATGTAGGGGCCAAAATCCAGATCGAGCCGATTTTGGGCCTGCCGGTGATTAAAGACCTGATTGTTGATATGGAACCCTTCTTCGCGCACTATCGTGAAGTGATGCCTTATTTTGTGAACAACGATCCTGTTCCAGCGGACGGACGCGAGCGCCTGCAATCGCCGGAAGATCGCATCATTTATGATAACACCACGAACTGCATCCTGTGCGCGGCCTGCACCACATCCTGCCCCAGCTTCTGGGCTAATGGGAAGTATGTAGGGCCGGCGGCCATCGTGCAGGCGCATCGGTTTATCTTTGATAGCCGTGATCAGGCGGCGGCGGAGCGTCTGGATGTGCTGGCAGAACCCAACGGTGTCTGGCGCTGCCGCACAATCTACAACTGCACCCCGGCCTGCCCGCGTGGTATTGAAGTCACCCGTGCCATTGGCGAGGTCAAGCTGGCGATCCGCAAAGGATCACCCAACAATATCATTGATCCGGCGAACGTCACTATCCACGAATAGAAACCAGATGGGGCGCATACAAGCGCCCCGTTTTGTTAACATCCCTTCAAAAACTGCGCACCCAATGTAATTCCGAGTTTCTCACCAGTTTCGGTGCCATTGAAGTTCTGATCTTCCAGTTCAACCGATACCATGCCCTGATAGTTGTGGTCTTTCAGGATGCGGAACACCTCTACCCAACTGGTGACGCCGTGACCGGGGATGGTATAGCGCCACGCCATTGACCCAAACGCATAGGGCTTGGCAAAAGTAGGCGGCTGCTCATGACCATACTCGTAAGCGTTCTCGGGGAACAGCTCGGTGTCTTTGCCGTGGACATGGTAAACGCGATTCGCAAATTCACGCAGGAAACGCAAAGGGTCGATACCCATGCGGATCAGATGCGAAGGGTCATAGTTGATGCCCATCGAGGGCGAGGGGACACGCTGAAACAGGGCGCGATAGCCTTCTGGTGTACAGCAGAGCGCACCCGGTCCCGGCCAGCCTTCGATTACGATACGCGCGTGGTTGGCTTCAAGTGTGGGGGCCAACATCGCAAAACTCTCGACCATGTAATCGAAATTCTCTGCACGTGGCAGGTCGGGCCTTTCCGGCAGCATAACGATAAAGAAATTGTTCACACCGGCAGCGGCGCAGGCTTCGATATAGCTGGCATTGCGTTCGACCGCCATGGCGCGTGTCTCGCCTTTGGGAGAGATCATGCCCTGCCACTCCGCCAAATCCACTGAGCCGACGCGTAACCCGGCATCAATCACTTTTTGTGTGATTTTGTCGCCATCCTTGCCCAGGTCCATCACTTCTAATTCATTTTTGATCGCCCATTGAATAGTGGTGTTTAAGTCTTTTTGCCAGTCCGACCAGCCGCGCCGGAAGCCAATGGGATAACCGCCTGTTCTTGTCTGCATGAGTAGTCCTTTTATGCAAAAGCGCAATTTTGCGTCCATTCTGACTCGGGTGGGCGCGCTTTGCTAGAGACGATGACCAAGTGTAGACTTCCACCTGCTTTGGGACTATACTGCTGGCGCGGAACGGATGAGGAAGAATGATGGCCGATATCATGCAGTTCGTGCCGGTGTTGATTGTGGGGTTCGCCGCTTCACTGGGGCTAACGCCGATCTCACGACAGATTGCCATGCGGCTTGGGGTGGTAGATAAGCCCAACCAGCGAAAAATCCATCTCGACCACAAACCCCTGATGGGCGGCTTGGCGATTTACGTGGCGCTGTCATTGGCACTGCTGCTGTTCAGCCCACCGCGTTATCTGGCGCAGTTCGGCGCTGTCCTGGCCGGGGCGGCTTTTCTGGCGCTGGTGGGGCTGGTGGATGATCGTTACAGCCTGCCTGCACGGACACGTTTTCTGGCGCAGATTCTCGCCGCACTTGGGCTTGCGCTGATAGGTATTCGCATGAACCTGACTGGCCTGGCGCTGGTCGATATTCCCGTGACGATCTTCTGGGTGGCGGCGATCACCAATGCGGCCAATTTCATGGACAACATGGACGGGCTGACCGCCAGCATGAGCGCGACGGCGGCCCTGTTCTTTTTGCTCATCGCGTTAACCCAGGGCCTGAGTCTCGTCAGTATGCTGGCGGCGGCGGTGTTGGGGAGTGCACTCGGCTTTCTGGTGTACAATTTCAATCCTTCGAGCACCTTTATGGGCGATATGGGCGCGCTGCCGCTAGGATTTATCCTGGCGGTGCTGGCGATCAAGGCCCAGTTTGACCAGCCCTTTTCGGTTTTGTGGGTTGTCCCGGTGTTTGTGCTGGCGCTGCCTGTTTTTGACATTAATCTGGTGGTGTTCACGCGCCTGTTGGAAGGGCGATCACCGGGCGAGGCAGGGAAAGATCACACCTCACACCGGCTGATGAGCCTCGGATTTAGCCAGCGGCAGACGCTGGTCCTCCTGATTCTGTCTAGTGTCGTGTTCGGGTTGTTGGCACTGTTGGTGAGTGCGTCTCCGGCGGATGTGGCGCTGAAGCTGGCGATTTTCGGTGTGGGGCTGCTGCTGGTGTTGTTTGGCTTGATGATGTGGGTGCGGCAGCGTTATCAACGCTCATAAGCGGACATTTAGCCTGTTGTAAACTCCCTGTTCGATAATCAAGTTCTTATTGACTTACCGTTAAGGGAAATCATGACAGAAACCTATGTAGTTACAGGCGGCGCAGGATTCATCGGCTCTCATCTGGTCGAGCGGCTGCTCAAAGACGGCCATCGTGTGCGCGTGGTGGATAATCTCTCGACCGGCAAGCGAAGCAACCTTGCGCACCTTTCCGGGTATGAGTTTTACGAAGTCAGCATTACCGATAAAGACGCGCTGCTGCCCGCTTTCCAGGGTGCGGATTATGTGCTGCATCAAGCCGCACTGCCCTCGGTCCCGCGCAGTGTGGCCGATCCGCTGGAAACGAACGAGCATTGCGTCACTGGCACACTCAATGTGCTGCTGGCCGCACGTGATGCTGGCGTGAAGCGAGTGGTGTATGCGGCCTCGTCGTCCGCTTACGGCGATGTCGAAGCGGAGTTTAAGGTCGAGACGATGCCGCCGAGTCCGTTGTCACCCTATGGGGTCGCCAAGCTGGCAGGCGAGTATTATTGCAAGGCATTCACAGAATGTTATGGACTGGAAACGGTCTGCCTGCGTTATTTTAATGTGTTTGGGCCGCGTCAGGACCCGATGTCGAAGTACGCGGCGGTGATTCCGCTGTTTATTACGTCCATGCTGGATGACCAGCCGCCGACCATTCATGGCGATGGCTTGCAGTCACGGGACTTCACTTATATTGATAACGTGGTCCATGGGAATCTACTGGCGGCCAAAGCCGGATCAGCCGCTGCTGGTGAAACGATGAATATGGCGACAGGTGGGCGCGTGAATTTGCTGGAGCTGGTCGCCAAGATCAATCACGCGCTGGATAAAGACATCGCACCGATTCATGGCCCTGAGCGCTCCGGTGACATCAAACATTCGCGTGCCGATATTCATAAGGCACAATCGCTGCTGCACTATGAGCCGGTAGTGGAATTTGATACCGGGCTGGCACGAACCATCGATTGGTACCGCAACCAGAGTTAAGGCGAATATGCGCGTTCTTCACATCATCAAGGTTACAGGAATCGCCGGGGCAGAAACCCATTTGCTCACGCTGCTGCCCGGTCTGCGCGAACAGGGGGTCGAGCCAGAACTGGTGGTGCTGGTCGAACCCGGTAAGCCCATGACCGAATACTGTGATCTGATACGTACGCAGGGTGTGCCGGTTGAACAGGTTGAAATCAGGCGTGATGTGGCCCCGGCGCTGTACCGGCGGCTGCGGTCTGTGATTCGCGCCCATGCGCCGCGCATCGTTCACACGCATCTGCTGCACGCTGATCTGTACGGCATTCCAGCGGCACGACTGGCGCGCGTACCTGTGATCATCAGCAGCCGCCACAACGAAAATGCCTTTCGCCGTCGCTTCCCCTACCGCCAGATCAATGGCCTGCTATGGCGCAATCTCAAAGCTGGCATCGCCATCTCGGATTCGGTGAAGCATTTTGCGATTCAGGTTGAAGGCGCACCAGCATACAAAGTGCATACCATCTACTACGGCCTGCCGCATGACCCGCAACGTGCTGCCGAGCGCCCGCAAGTGCGTGCCGCCAAACGTGCCGAACTGGGCCTGAGCGCCGACGAAGTGGTGGTGGGTATGGCCTGCCGCCTGGTCGCACAGAAGGGTGTGGACTATGGGCTGCGGGCTTTTGAGCATATTGCGCCGCGTATTCCTCAGGCGCGGCTGGTGATTGCTGGTGATGGGCCGCTGCGCCAGAATCTGGAAAAAGAGGTTCAGCAGTCGCAATATATGCGTGAACGGGTGCAGTTTCTGGGCTGGCGCGATGATGTGCCGGACTTGATGGCGGCATTTGATGTGCTGCTGATGCCCAGCCTGTGGGAAGGGTTTGGATTGGTCGCGCTGGAAGCGATGGGGGAACGTGTGCCAGTGGTCGCGAGCACGGTGAGTTCGCTGCCGGAGATCGTGATGCCGGGCGAAACCGGTCTGCTGGTGCCGCCGCAGGATGCCTACGCGCTGGCAGAGGCGCTCACGACGCTGTTGAGTGATCGCCCGCTGCGGCAGCACATGGGTCTGATGGCCGAAGACCGCCTGGAAACGCAGTTCAGTGCTGAGCGCATGATCTCACAGACGGCGCGCCTTTATCACCTGCTGACCTAAGTGGTAGAATGGCTTTATGAAAAGGAATGAACAAGGCATGGTAGAGGTGGAACCCGCACGTCGCATACTCGACGCGATCAGCCAGGATTCATCCCGTACAACTGGCCCGCTGCTGCGCCGGCTGACGCTGACGCTGCTGCCACCGCTGGTGCTGTTTCTGATCACGATGATCGCTGGCGGTTATCTGCGTGTTTATCTGGAACTGGAATTTCAGGACAGCAGCCTCAATACACTTACGGCTATTTCAACTTCGCTGCTTACGCTGGTCGTCGCGTGGTGGGCGATACGCTGGACGGAGAATCGCTTCCACGGGCTGAAGAGTTTGCGCCAGTTGATACAGGTGCTGGGCAGTGCGCGTGTGCTAGAGCGAGAAATGACCAGTCAATCTCCAGGCATGGATACGGAAGCCGATGCTGCACAAGCCTGGCAAGATTACTGCGTTTTTGTCGAAAATCTGGGACTGACCCCACCTGCTGCTGACCCGATCAGGGAATAACGTGCCGCGCCTGCTGTATCTTGTGAATATCCCCCGCTTTTTTGTGTCCCACCGGCTGCCGCTGGCACTGGCGGCGCGGGATGCCGGATATGATGTGCATGTCGCCACATCGAACGATGACGCAGTGCATGTCAACACCATCCTGAAGGCGGGGCTGCCGTTTCATCCGCTGCCGCTTAGCCAACATGGGACAAATCCGCAGATGGAAGTCGCCACGATTCGCGCGATTGACCGGCTGTATGGGCAGCTGGAGCCGGACATTGTGCATCAGGTGACGATTAAAGCCATCCTTTATGGTGGCATGGCGGCACGTCGTCATCGAGTTCCGGCGGTGGTGAATGCGGTCAGTGGGTTAGGATCAATCTTCACCACGCCAGGATTCAAAGCCGCATTAATGCGCGGTGGTGCGAAAACTGCGTACCAACTGGCACTGAATCACCCCAATTCATACACCATTTTCCAGAATCCTGACGATAAAGCGTTGTTTGTCCGCAGTGGTTTGATCGCGGAGGCGCGCACACGTGTGATTAAGGGCTCAGGTGTGGATATGGATATCTTCCAGCCCCAGCCTGAACCGGAAGGCACGCCGGTCGTGCTGTTTGCGGGACGGCTGCTGTGGCAGAAGGGTGTGGGCGAATTTGTCGAGGCGGCGAAAGCCCTGCGTGATGCTGATGTGCAGGCACGTTTCGTGATCGCCGGCTACAGTGAACCCAGTAGTCCAGATGCGGTCCCGCCGGAAACACTGGAAGCATGGCAGGCCAGCGGCGCGATCGAATGGTGGGGCAAGCGCGAGGATATGCCCACCGTCTTTGCTCAATCGCATATTGTCTGCCTGCCATCATCCTATGGTGAGGGTGTGCCGAAAGTGTTGATCGAAGCCGCTGCCTGCGGGCGTCCCCTGGTTACGACTGACAGCCCGGGCTGCCGTGAAATCGCGCATCACGAGGATAACGGCCTGTTGGTTCCTGTGGGTGATGGGGCCGCACTGGTCGCCGCGTTACGCCGTTTGATCGAGAATCCGACCCTGCGCCAGCAGATGGGCCGCCGCAGCCGCCAGATCGCTGAGCGCGAGTTCTCCCTGGAGCATGTTTGCAGCGCGACCCTGGCCCTGTACACGGAACTACTGGAGCGGCGTTCGTGAAACCTATTCGCATCATGTATATCATCACACGGCTGAGTATCGGCAGCCCGGCGATGCATGTCACACTGCTGGCGGAGAAGATGGGCGCGCCAGATTATGAGAGCATGCTCGTCTGTGGCATGAGCGAACCCCACGGCGGTGATATGCGCTATTTCGCGGAGGAACATGGTGTTCAGCCCGTGTTTATCCCCAACCTCGGCGGGCCGATCAATCCGCTAACCTATATAAGGGTAATCCGGCAGCTTTACGGTTTGATGCGTGAATATCAGCCCGATATCGTCCACACCCATCTGGCGAAGGCAGGCTTTGCCGGGCGAATGGCTGCGATGCTGGTGGGGGTGCCGGTGGTGGTGCATACCTTCCATACCCATAGTTACTACAATCACTTTGGGCCGGTGATGACTCGCGTGCTGACCCTGCTGGAACGACTGCTGGCCCGCCGGACGGATTCGATTATCACGCTGACGCAGAATCTGCGCCGCGAGCTGGCGGATCACTATCACATCACACGCAAAAGCCGGATTACCGTGCTGCCGCTGGGGTTGGATCTTTCGCGCTTTGCTCAAACCCCGCGCAAGCAAGGGGTGTTCCGCCAGCAGTGGGGCATTCCATCAGATGTGCCGCTGGTGGGCATTGTGGGACAACTCAGCCCGGTCAAAGATCCGCTGCTTTTTCTGGATGCCGCCGCGCTGGTGCGCCAGCAGATGCCAACCTGCCGCTTTGTCATTGTTGGCGATGGTGAAATCCGCGCGGAGATTGAAGCGAAAATCCAGGTGCTGAACCTGCAATCGGCGGTCACGATGACCGGGTGGCTATCTGATCTAACCTCGCTGTACAGCGATCTCGACTTGTTGGTCAACAGCAGCACCACCGAAGGCACGCCGACTCCGATCATGGAAGCGCTGACCGCAGGTGTACCAGTGGTCGCGACTGCCGTGGGTGGTGTACCGGATATGCTCGACCACGGGCGGCTGGGGCTGCTGGTATTCGCGCACCATCCTGAAACACTGGCGGATGCGATCCAACTGGCGCTCAGTGACCCGCAGGATACCCAGGCGGGCCAGGAAATCATGCTCAACCGCTATGGGATTGACCGCCTGATTCGTGACCTCGATAGTCTGTATCGTGGTTTGCTGGCGAAAAAAGGCCGGATTTAGGCCACTCCATATCCCAAGCAACCCCTGCCAAATAATGAAATAAGATAAACCTAATAATCCTGTTCCGTCTTGTCGAAACAGGCACTTTCGCCATACGATAGATGGGTATCAAGCGCACAGCGCCAATTTCCGCTCTGTAGAAGTATGAGGCATTACACACATGCAACAAGCCACAAATCGCGCTCAAGTGCGACGGGTGTTGACTATTACACTGGTGCTGAACCTGACGGTTGCCATCAGTAAAATCATTATCGGCCTTGTCAGTGGAGCGCTCGCTATCACTGCGGACGGCCTGCATTCCATTATTGACGGTTCTGGCAATATCGTTGGCCTGATTGCGGTACGCCTGGCGGACCGTCCGCCGGATGAAGATCATCCCTATGGACACAGCCGCTTTGAGACGCTGGCTGCGCTGACGATCGGTGTCCTGCTGCTGTTGACCGCCACCGAGATTATTCGCGGCGCGATTGAGCGCCTGACAGGTGGTGAAGCGCCGGAGATTACACCGCTGGCGTTTATCGTGATGACGGGTACGCTGCTGGTGAACGTGTTCGTCAGCCGCTACCAGATTCGCGAAGGCAAGCGCTTGGAGTCGCAGGTGCTGCTGGCCGATGCCGCTAATACCAGCGCCGATGTATTTGTCACACTCTCGGTGATCGTCAGCATGGGGTTAGTCGCATGGCTGGGTTGGGAGTGGGCCCGCAGCCGAGGTGCAGCCAGTGCTGCGCATATTGATGTTGATGTCCAGGTTGCGCCAGAGATGACCGCCAACCAATCCGCGGCCATTGCGGATGCCATCCGGGATAAACTGCAAAACAGCCTGCCAGGGATTGACGAGGTCGAAGTGCATTTCGCGCCACAGCAGCGTGCCGAGCCGGATTATTTGCTGACCGCGCGTGCGCGTGCGGATGCGCTGGGGCTTGCGACGCATGAGGTACGGCTTTCGGATGGACCAGCAGGCAAAGTGCTGGAAATGCATGTGGAAGTCCCGGCAGACCAGACACTGGATGCTGCGCATGATCAGGTGAGCTTGCTGGAACAGGATGTGCAGACCAGCCTGCCAGATGTGGTGGAAGTGATTACGCATATCGAGCCTGCGCTGTCGCAAGCGGAACGTATGCAGGATGACTTGTTGGAAGATCATGCGCAGGCGCTAGAACGAGAGGCGATGGCGCTGCTGCGAGCCGAGCATGATGACCTGGATTGGCATGATCTGCGTGTGCAGCCGTGTCAAACCGGCTTTAGCCTGTCGATGCATGTGACACTGCCCCCACAGATCAGCGTGGAGGCGGCGCATCGCGTGGCCGAAAGTGCGGAAACCCTGCTGCGCAACCAGATGCCAGAACTGGAACGGGTGATGATCCACACAGAACCGCCGGAGAAGGTCTTTAGCTAAACCTTCCGCGAGATAGGCATGTGATTCAACAGGGCGCTCTATCGCAGAAGCGCCCTGTTTTGTTGTGCCAATGGGTTATCTGAAAAAAGTCAATTCAAATCATAAATTCCTTAATTGTAATTTCATGGAAATTAATGCCATAATGGATATTGTAAGCATGGTTTCTTGATTGACAAACCTCGCGGTCGGCTGAGAACTGTGCTTCTTTCCCCAGCAAAGGCCGCCTGAGATCGCAGTTTGCGATGCACACTTCAGGCAGCCTCCACGCTGGTGGCATATAAAACCCAAATCCATTGTGCGGAGTAAGCCCTTGTGCTTGCTCTGTTCATTTTAGCGGCAGGGTTGCAAATCCATCCAATCCGCCATGGTGTAGTCGAATGCGAAGTAGGTTGTGCGCAAAAGACGATACTGTACCTCGACCGGTGTGTACCAGAAGCTATCACTGCGCATGGGGCAGCGAGTCAGGCCGCTGATCTCCGCCCCGTTGATTTCAAAGCGCACGGTGTGACCCAGGCCAGAGGTATTGAGCGGCGTATAGATGATGCCGGTTTCGGGGGAGCCGAGGAGTGCGAAGATCATCCCATTCGAGAGTGTGGTCCGAATGCGAATTGCTTCAACCACCGAGCCAGACGCGCGAAAGTGACCATCGAAATCCGTATCAATCCACGCCGGTTGGCGGCCACTCCACTCAAAATCGTAGAAGCTGGCGCTTTTATGGACTGCTGTAATCCACTCGTGATTTTCCAGCAGCCGCACTGCCTCGTCGACTGATGTCCAACCGGGGCGAACACCCAGCCAGCAGGGAGCAGGGCAGCCAGCAGGTGGGAGAAAAAAAGTGCGCAGATCCGCGTCACCCACTGGCTGAAGATGGATAATCAGGAGAGGTACCAGCGCCAGCGGTGTGATTCGCGTCAGGAGATGCCACCATAATCGCAGCACAGGTATTCACCCCTACTCAACACAGTTTCAGATATTGCGAATGAGGCGCGAAGCTGGCCCCGCGCATGGGCCCCTGGCTGAGCGTGATGGTGGGTTGAATGTGCCAGTACGATTGACGCGCCATCGGGCAATCGACCTCAATCAGCAGCGTGAGATGTTCACGCGGGTAAGAATACTGGATGAAGGCTTCGTGCTGGTAACGGCCACGGCTTCCCCAGAATGGCGCGCCAAACAGCAACTGCAAATCACCCATGCCGATATTCAGCGGTAGGGTTAGCGAAAAAACGCGGCCATTGCTGAGAACCGCCTGGCCGGGCGTGGTCGAGTCGATCAATGCGGGCTGCATGCCGCTCCACTGCCAGCATAACTTGTTACGGTCGAAACGCTCAATACTCTCCGATTGCACCCAGGGATCAGTTTGCAGCAGACGTATAAATTCTTCAGTCGTGGTCTCGCCGGGGCGGATATGATGCCAGCAGGGCTTCGGGCAGTTCGCTGGTGATTGCAGCAGGTGACGCAACGGGTCGTCGCGGTAGGGCTGCGCACGGATGAGGCCAATACACAGAGCGAACAGGCTGCTGGCAATCACGCCGTACTTCAGCAGCGCCAGCCGCCAGTCGCCGCGCTCAAGCCGAAGCGGTATCCACTGCTCAGGCATCACAGGTCATCACCTGCCCCGGCATCAGCCCCGGTATTTTGCCAACCCCATTGATGCCATCCACCCAGTAGATGCTCACAGGCGTCTGCCAGAATTCCATGATGGAGGCTGTGCAGGAAACCTGGAACAGAATGAAGAACGAGCGGCTGACATAGGCGCTGTTGACCTGAATGAGCGTATCGCCGAGGGGATAGACATTGGACCAATCGGGATCGCCCAGGAAGAGCAGCATCACCCCCAGCGGTACCGTCGTGCGGATTTCAATGTTCTTAACCATGTTGCGGTTATCAACCCACAGGCTGTTGGAGTTTTCTTCAGGGATGAACGCGGGTTTATCCGGCGACCAGCGCCAGTGCATCCAGCCTTCGCCGTAGTCCGCATAAAGATCAGGGATGATCTGCGCGACCCAGGGATGAGCGCGCAGCCGTGGCAGCGCCTCATCTTTGCTGGTCACACCGGGGCGAATACCTTCCCAGCAGGGCGCAGGACAATCAGCCAGCAGCACACGCGCCAGCGCGGGATTGGCAGATTGTGGCTGCATTCTCACGAGGCCCACCCCGGCAGCAAATAGAACCAGCAGCAGCATGAACGGTTTCCAGAGCAGGTGAAGGAGGGTCATGATTCAGCACAACTCGTCTGGTAGCCAGCCGCGCAGGTCGGACGGGGCGTAGGGAGTCATCCACGCGCCGACATAACGCGGGATGCGGCCAATAATGACTGCGGTCAGCGAATGCCACAGATCCACAGCACGCGCGCTGCACGTGATCTGGCTCTCGACGTAGATGTCACCGTCATATACCGAGAGATAGATCAGGCGGTTCGAATCGTGGAGCATATCACGATAAATCTGCACCTCGCGCGGCTTACCGAGCAGCATCCACACATCGACATAGGCGCGAAAACCGGGCAAATAAATCTGCGTCACGCGGTCTTCGTCCAGCCAGACATAAGCCAGTTGGGCGATGCGGCGTTGAATAGGTTGTAACGTGCTCCACTGCCAGTAAATCTGACCGGGGTTCTGGCCCAGATGGTAGCCAAGCTCTCCGGCAGGGGCGTATGAAGCGAGGATCGTCGAGGCTTCGGTGACGGTCGTATCGTGCAGGCGGATGGCGTTCCAGCAGGGCAGCCAGCAGCCCGGTTGCGGGGCCAGCAGCTTTTGCAAGCCGCCATCGTCATAAGGCTGGGCGCGGATCGTGCCGATCAAGCTGGCGAACAGGAGCGCCAGCAGCGCGGCTGTTTTCACCAGCGGGCGGATCATGCCGTTCCCCCGGCGGCAAACTCTCGAATGCTGGCGCGCTGGCGGCGGTTGGGCCAGATGAAGGGGCGCACTTTACGGATTTGTGCCCAGGCTTGTTCGGGTGTCAGGCCGGTGCTGACGAGATAGGCGGCGGCCAGAGTCGGCGCGCGCCCGACGCCAACGCCACAGTGGATGTAAACGCCGCCGCCCTGTTCGACCTGCTGGCGAATAAAATCGACGCCGGTACGCAGGGTTTCCTGGGTTGGCGCGGTGTTGTCTTCGGTGGGGAGATGCAGATACTGCGACAGGCCGACTCCGGCGGCAGCATCGTCAAATTCGCGGCGCAGGTTGATGACGGCGGTGATGCCTCGCCCTTCCAGGGCAGGTAGTCCCTGCGGCCAGTGCTGGCCGCCGACATGCAAATGCGGGGTGATTTGGCTGTAACGCTCCAACGGCGCGCCGGTCAGACGGCGGTAAAGCTGATCATAGACGCGCAGCGAAATGACCGCGGGTGTGCGCTTGGTCAGCCAATCCCACGCCATGCGCAGCGGAGAATGGGTAATTTCGCGTTGGGGTGCCTGGCTTATCTCTGACATACGGAAATCTCTCGTCGCCATTGTGGCGCATCATAATTGACAAAATCGGCAATTCGCCGGTTGTGGTCGATCAGGTCGTGCTCCATGATTAATGATACCGGCTGTGTCCAAATATGACCGACATGGATCGGGCAGGAGAGGCGGCTGTACAGCGCGAACTCCTGGTAGACTGCCGTGTGGACGATGTAAGGTGTGCCGCGCAGAGCGACATACGAGGCTTCTAACGGCTGCTCGAATGCCAGCAGCACCTCGCCAAATGTCAGCCGGGTGGGGATCATCACGCTGATGACGCGATCCCATCGTGTCGCCAGTGACCCCCGGCGTGTGCTGTCGATGTAGCCGGGCTGCTGGCCGCTCCAGGCCCAGGTGATGGTAGGACTGCTTAAATCCAATCCCATGACCCAGGGGTGTGTCTGAAGGATACGAATGGCCCGCGTGACCTCGCTTTCGCCGGGGACGATCCCCTGCCAGCAGGGCATGGCGCAGGGTTCCGTGACCAGCGCATTTAAAGCACTGTCATCCGCCTGATGGCTGTTGATGACGCCGATCATGAGCGCAAATGCCAGGCTCAAGCCGCCGGTCAGGGTCCACCAATCACGCAGACGCAGCATGGCTCTACCGCAGCCGATCACAAATGGTCCGGCGTACATGGGCCATATCATAGTATTCACTACCCGGAGGGAGTTGATACTGCCGGGTGCTGATGAAGACATCCGAGCGGGCAGTCCAGAAATGGGTGCAGCTGGCACGGGCGCGGATCGAAAACCCCTGCGCCGTGTACTCCGCGAAATGATACACCGAGTCAATCGCGCCGCGTTCCGGTGCGCCGAAAATGAGCCAGATATCGCCCATTGTCAGGGTGGTTGGCAGGCTGATGCTGGTGATCATGTTCCCCTGTGCGGCGGATGTGCCGGAGCGCAGGCCGTTGAAAAAAGGCGGCTGCTGGCCGTTCCAGCGCCAGTTGATCGTCTGGTTGTCACCAGCACTTTCCGTGATGTACACCGCCCGCACCCAGGCATGGTGATTGAGCTTATCCAGCGCAGTCTGGGTATCCATCCCTGTGTACAGTCCCATAAAACACAGTGCAGGGCAGTCCTCATGGCCGATGAACAGTGTGCGCACCAGCTCGATGCTGCTGTAATCGTACGGCAGCACATGGATGATCCCCACCAGCGGTGCCAAACCTCCCAGCAGCAGCAGTATCAACCGGGTCACGATTGCAGCCATGATTACCCCCGCTGACAGACCTGACGCCGCACCTGTGGCAGGTCGTAGTCTGTCGGCATAAACTGATCCTTGATGATGAGTGTACCGCGACTCCGCCAGAAATTCCGGCAGCTTGCCAGGGTCCGCAGCGAAAAATAGTGCGCCGGGTAATCTGCCAGGTGATACTGTGCGGCGATTCCTTTTTGAGGTGCGCCCAAAGCCAGCCAGAGATCGCCAAAGGAAAAGGCTGTGTGGACGAAGACGTAATCGAGCCGGTTGGAAGCCAGTTCAATGCCGCCTGTTTCGCTGGCGTCGATGAATGTAGGCTGCTGACCGCTCCAATTCCAGGAAATGGTCGCGATGCCCAGCGACGACCGGCGTGTATCAAGTTCCGCCACCCAGGGATTGTGTTTCAGAATATCCAGCATATCAGATGGGGTGAGGCCGGGATAGATGCCGAGGAAGCAGGGTTGGGGGCAATCTGGTGGGGTGTTGAGGAAGGCGCGGAGGCGCTGCGAATAACTTTCGTTGTAGGCCAGCCCTCGCAGAGTCGCCATCAGTATTAGCAGGACGATCACGCTGCGCAGGCTCAAACGCCAGACGATGATCAGCATTACGCCTTACCAATTCACGGCCACATCACGCTTCCAGTAGCGCAGGATGAACGTGCCGCCGGGCATGGCGGCCAGGAGCCGGTAGAGCAGGTCCCAATCGGTGGGAGTCAACACCCGTGCCAGCCCGAAAGCGTAGACCACCGCCCCGGCCACGATCCCAAGCAGGAAATGCACCTGCCCTGCTGCCAGCATCACCGCCGCCACCACCAGCGCCACGCCGCCAAGGCGCAGCCAGTGCGTGAGGATGCGCCGCTGCTCCCATCCCGGCGCGTGGAAACCGTAGAGGAGCACTGTCAGCACCAGGATTTCCGCCAGCAGTGAGGCCACCGCCGCACCACTGATTCCCAACGGGATAATCAAGAGGATGTTCATGATGATGTTGCTGCCCAGTCCTATCGCGCGGACGACAAGCAGTCGCCGCTGCCGATTCTGCGTGACCAATGCCTGGGCGAAGACATTGGTGACCATTGCTGCGGTGGCGTACCAGATCAAAATCCGCAGGACCGTGACAGTCGGGCTGTAGTTCGCGCCAAACAGAGGAATGATGATGTGCGAGGCGAACAGCGACAGCACCAGCGCAATCGGCAGGCTGATAACGAGGGTGAAGAATGCCAGCTTCTCGACGATAAAGCCGAAGGTTTCGCCCTCGCCGTGGTAGCGTGACATCATCGGGTAAGTCGCGGTCAGAATGGTGGTGTTGAGCAGTTCGATCACGCCAAAGATAACGACAAAAGCCGCGGTCAGATAACCGGTCTGCGTGGTGTCGATGAGGCGGGTGGTCATGAGCTTGTCGGCGTGCTGGTAGGCCAGTGATAAAAAGGCCGAGGCCGCCAGCGGTGCACCGTTGACCAGTAGAGGCCGAGCGATGCTGCGGTCCAGCCGTTGAAGGCGAACGCCGCCGCGCAGCACCAGCGCCCACAACAGGCTGGAGCGGATTAATCCCGCCAGCAGGGTGGCGATATAGACTCCAAGCAGGCCGTAATTCAGCGTCAGCGCCAACGCCGCCAGTCCGATCAAAATGAAGATGTGGCAGATGGCAACCAGCGACGATGCCAGCATCCGTTCCTGCGCCAGCAGGACGTCGTTGGTCATGTTGCCGAGGATGTCTACCAGCAGGCTGATGCTCGCGATGGTGAGGTAATACTGGATGTCGGCAGGGTAGCCACCCAGCAATGCTGCGCTGTTGACCAATGCATAAGCCGCCACGGCCAGCAGGCTTTGCATGATGAGGGTGGCTGTCAGGTATTTACCGGCCTGCGCAGGATTGCGGGCGACATCGCGGATGACGATTGGCCCCATGCCGAAGTTCACGATGGCGGTACCGACCGCAATAAACGAGCTGACTGTGCCGTAGATGCCGTAATGGGTTTCGCCCAGCGCCCGTGCAAGCACGATGTACCAGACGAATAATACGCCTTTGCTGATGACGCTGGCAGCGGCGATGGCCCCGGCGTTGCGCGCAGCGCGGCGCGCTTCAGCGGGCGAGATCAATTTGTGCGCCTCCGCTGCTCACGACAGCCATTCTTCCAGCACAGCCTGTGCGGCCTCGTCGGTGGGGACGAAGCGAATCAGTCGCTCAGAGTCTTGGTACACTCCCTGTTCACCGCCAATCTGCCGGGCAAGCGTCTCATCCAATCCGATAATTACCACGCGGTCGCGGCCATTGGGGTGGATTTTCTTGCCGAGGCTGCGGATGTGACCGAAAGCACCGGCAGGCAGTTTATGGCTGGCGCGCAGATCGATCACCAACTCCACCGGATGATCGACTGAATCGAGCCAGAAGGTCATGCGGCGCAGGTTTTTGTGGAAATCATTCCAGTTCCATGTTCCGTCGACGACCATGCGAATCACGGTCTGAGCGTCATTGTCCCAACGATATTCAATGCCCATGATGCTCAGCCCGGAATATTCGATACAGGTCGGAAACGCCGAATCCAGTAATCACCGGGGCCGCCCTCGGCCAGCCAGCCGATCACATCAGGCCGGGTGATAACCTGAATCTGCCACCAGTTGAGATTGTTGGCGCAGACTGGCCCGGCGATGATGTTAAATGCCACGCCATCGACCATTGTGTACAGCACAGGCGAGTCGGTGCCGGGATCGCTGCGGATGCGGCGCGGGATGTTGGTTTTGGCCGCGTTGACATAGGCTTTCGTGCCGACTCCCAGTCCGTGCAGCGGCGGTGCGCACAAATTCCCCGCTTCAAGCGAAGGACCGGGCGGCAGTGCCAGCCAGGGGATAGCACCCCCGTAGCCCTCGGCTACCCAACCGCGCACCAGGACATCGCTGGTCGGGCTGGCCGGGACTGTGATCTCCCACCAGTTGAATTCGTCCACACACAGCGGCCCGCCGACAATCGTCACATCGGTATCAATCAAGGCGACTGTCAGCACCAGTGATTCCAACCCCGGTTCCGCGCGGACACGCAGCCCGCCGCTGGTAACTGGCACGGTTTGACCGATGCTGAGCGGGATCGGTTCGCTGCATAGGGTGGATGGATCCGGGTCCGCCCGGAAGATCAGATAACGCCCGCCAGGGCTTTCTTTTTCGGCGATCCAGCCGGGGTTGTAGTTGATCGGCCCGCGCACATGCCACCAGTTAATGCCGTCGGCGCACACCGGGCCGTCGGTAATACGGAAGGTGATGCTGCTATCCAGATATTCGACGATGCCGCCGGAGATGGTCGGCAGATTGCGGATATAAATGCCAGGGCGTGTATGAATGCGCAGTCCTGGCCCCAGGTCAAGCGGCTGTCCACAGCCGGTCCCTTGAGCGGCAGCGGGCAGCGAGGCACTCAACAGGGCAACGATCAGCAGCAGGAATAAAAATGGATGGCGTTTCGGCATAGTTCACCTCCCTCAGTGCTTCCATTGTAGCGCAAGTGTGCAGCCCCTGAAATTGCCGAGCTTTCCTATTTCGGGCAGGCGGAAAGTTTGACGCTATAATCAGGTGACGATCCTACAAAATGAGGCGGCCCGTTGATGCGTGATGATCAGATTATTGAAGTAGAGCTGACTGCAATGGCTCATGGCGGCAGTGCGTTGGGGCGGCATGGTCAGCAAATTATCTTCGTGCCGTATACCATCCCCGGTGAGCGTGTGGAGGCACGCATCGTCAATTCACGTGGGCGCGTAGCTTTCGCGGATGGTGTGCGGCTGCTGGATGCTTCGGTGGACCGCGTGTTTCCGGTATGCAAGCACTTTGGCCCGCATAAATGCGGTCGCTGTCACTGGCAGCACATTGATTACAGTGCGCAGCTGCTGATCAAGCAGGATGTGCTGGCGGACCAACTGGCGCGCATCGGTGGGTTTGAAGATGTGGATGTCCAGCCGGTGATTCCCAGCCCGCAGCAGTGGGGTTACAACTATCACATGACAATGGTGGCTGGGGAGGATGGGATTCCCGGCTTCGTCTCGGTGGATGATGATCGCATCATCATGATCGACGAATGCACCATCATGCATCCTGACCTGCTGGCGCTTTACGAGTCGCTGGATTTACAGTTTGATGGCCTGCGGCAGCTGCGCTTGCAATTGGGCAGCGATGGCAACCCCATGCTGATTTTGACGATGGCTAACGACGATGCGCCGGAACTGGAAACCGATATACCCACCAGTGTGAACATGCTGCTAACCGATCACGAGCCGGTCAACCTGATTGGTGAATCGCACTCGCGCTATGTGGTGCAGGGTCGCACACTGCGTGTGACTGCGGGCAGTGAATTTCGCTCGAATGTGGCGCAGCTGGGCAATCTGGTGACAGTGGTGACAGATGCGCTCGACCTCAACGGTGATGAAGCCGTGCTCGATCTGTATGGTGGCGTCGGTTTATTCAGCGCTTTTCTGGAGGAGCGTGCCGGACTCGTGACACTGGTCGAGAGCTTTCCCCCTGCTGCGACCGATGCCGATGAAAATCTGGCTGAGTATGATCACATTGATATTGTGGAAGGCACGGTCGAGGATGTGCTGTCGGACATTGATGGCTTTTATGATGCGGCGGTGATTGATCCCCCCTCCAGCGGGATCAGTGTCGAGGCGGTGGATCAGATCGCAGACCTGGGCATTCCACATCTGGTCTATGTGAGTAGCGATCCGGCGACCCTGGCGCGGGATGCCAAGCGACTGGCCGGACACGGTTATCAACTGGTCAGCGTCCAGCCGATTGACCTCGCGCCACAAACCTACTACATCGATTCGGTGGCGGTGCTGCGGCATATTCCATGAAACAAAAACGCTTGACAACTTTGATTACTCTGGAATACACTTTGTAATGCTAGCCCGCACAACAAGGTCAAATAAACCCGTGATGTACTGGCTGCACTAGTCTCACTATATTAGCAACAGGAGTTTTTTGAAGTGTCTCAACGTGTACGTGGCGTTGTCAAGTGGTTCAGCGCCGAAAAAGGATATGGGTTCATCACGCAGGATAATGGACCGGATATTTTTGTTCATTATTCAGCCATCCAGTCTTCCGGGTACCGCAAACTTGAAGAAGGAGAGACCGTCGAGTTCGAAATTACCGAGGGTCCCAAAGGAAAACAGGCTAGCGCCGTTACACCGGTATAATTCTTTAACAGCATCAAACAATTAGTTTGAATATAATAGACCCATCAATTTTGATGGGTCTTTTTGATTCGAGGAGCCAATGAATCTACAAGTTGTACGCGGGACAGTCACCGGCATCGCCTATCAGGCCGGGCAAGAAGTGATGCGTTATTTCAACCAGCCGCATGAGCTTGAAACCAAGGGCAGTGCGTTTGATTTCGCCACGGAAGCGGATGTTGCCTCAGAACGCCTGATCAGTGATGCGCTGCTAGCCGCTTTCCCCGATCATCATCTGGTTGGCGAAGAGGGTGGCGGCAGAGGCGCGCCAGCGGAAAGCGCTGAGTATTTCTGGTTCGTGGACCCTATTGATGGCACCAGTAACTTCGCCAGCGGCATTCCCTTCTTTTCTATCAGCATCGCGCTGACCGACCGTGCCGGGGATTTGCTGGTCGGGGTGGTTTACAATCCGGTGGCTCAGAAGGTATTTAGCGCGGAACGCGGGCAAGGAGCCACACTCAATGGTCAGCCATTACAAGTCTCTGGCAATACTGCTCTGGACCAGGCCATGCTGTGCAGCGGCTTTCCTTATGATCGCAGCAACCCACGCTATAACATTAATCGCTGGATGGCCTTCTTGCCGCTGGCACGTGGCCTGCGGCGATTTGGATCGGCGGCGCTGGAATTATGCTGGGTCGCGGCAGGTCGTCTGGACGGTTACTGGGAAGGCCCGCTGAATTACTGGGATTACTACGCTGGTATGTTGATTGTGCAGGAGGCCGGTGGCAAAGTCAGCGACTATGCGGGCGGCAAGCCACAGGCGGAAATTCTTGCCAGTAACGGTCATTTGCATGACCAGATGCTGCAAATCATCGCCGCCGCAGGCGACTGAGGAGTGTGAATTGATGGAGTTATTGATTGCTACAGGGAATCCGGGCAAAGTCCGTGAGTATGAGGAAATGCTGGCGACGCTGCCTGTGAAACTATTTGGCCTGCGTGATATTGGGCTTGGGGACATGGATGTCGAGGAAACCGGCACCACACTCGAAGAAAATGCCCGTCTTAAAGCCCAGGCTTATGCCCAGGCCAGCGGCATGATCGCACTGGCGGATGACAGCGGGCTGTTTGTCGATGCGCTCGATGGTGCTCCTGGCGTTTATTCGGCGCGCTATGGTGGATACGACCTGACAATGGCAGATCGGCGGGCGCTGCTATTAAGCCAGTTGCAGGCTATATCAGTAGATGCACGCAGCGCACGTTTCCGCTGTGTGATTGCGGTCGCGAACCCAACCAATGGCGAGTTACAGATGGCCGAAGGTGTCTGCGAAGGGCATATCGCGCAGGAAGAAGATAATGGTGGCGCGGGCTTTGGCTACGATGCTATTTTTATCCCGGCGGGTTATGCTCAGAATTTCAGTCATATCCCACCGGCAGAGAAGAACCGAATCAGTCACCGGGGACGTGCAGCCCAGGCAGCGGTCCCATTGTTACAGAAGCTGATGAACCACACTTAGCGGTCGCGCGCGGCGAGCTTTTCACGCAGGCCCATTAGCTCATAGCGGAAAACCTCATCCTCCATGATCATCTCGGCCACTTTGTTGTAACCGTGCAGGACGGTGGTGTGGCTGCGCCCGCCCAGGGCATCGCCGATTTGCGGCAGCGAGCATTCCGTCAATTCGCGGGCCAGATACATCACAACCTGCCGGGCGTGGTTGATGCGCCCTGTGCGGCGTTTACTGGTCAGGTCTTTGATTTTCAGGTCATGGTGAACGGCTGTGACTTCGAGAATCTCCTCAATTGAGATTGCACGACGGCCATGCTGGCGTGGGCGCTCGAACGCCTCGACCATCGTCTCGACCGTGTTGAGCGTCAGCGGTTGGCTGCCCAGACGCGCCTTGGCGACGACCTGTGTAAAGAGCCCTTCCAGTTCGCGAATATTGGAGTGAGCACGGTCGGCAATCATCTCGCAAACCGAGCGTGGGACATGAATGTCACGCTCCTGCGCCCAGCCTTCGAGGATCGCCACCCGTGCCTCAAATTCGGGTAGCTGGACATCCATCACCAGCCCGCCTTCAAAGCGCGAGCGCAGCCGGTCTTCCAGCAGCTCCAGTTCACGTGGATGCCGGTCGGAGGCCAGCACAATTTGCTTATTAAAGGTATAGAGCGCGTTGAAGGTGTGGAAAAATTCCTCCTGTGTGCTCTCTTTTCCGGCAATAAACTGGATGTCATCGACCAGCAGCACATCGACCGAGCGGTATTTTTCGCGGAACATGGCGGTTGTGCGCTGGCGGATGGCCCCCACAAGATCGTTAATGAACGCCTCGGAGGGGATGTAGATCACCCGCAGGCCTTTTTGCTGGCAGGCGTGAGCGATTGCCTGGAGCAGGTGTGTTTTTCCCAGCCCAACCCCGCCGTAAACCACAAACGGGTTGTAAATGCTGGAAGGATTCTCGGCCACGGCCAGCGCTGCCGAGTAGGTCAGGTTGTTGTTGTTCGCCACGACGAAGCGATCAAACGTGAGCCGTGGGTTCAGCTCGCATTCCGGAAGCTCGGCCCGTTCTGGACGTGCCACCTGTTGATGCAAGGGCATCGGCACAGACATCTCTTCTGTTACTGGCGGCGTCTGTTGGGATAAAAAGCGGAAAAGCGGTTTTTCCTGGTCATCCGCGAGGGGCGCTTTTTCCGTGGGGTGGTGAACCTCGAATTGGATGGTGACCGCGCTGCCATAGACATCACTCAGAATGCGGCGCACGGTGCGGTAGAGCCGGTGCTGAAGCATATCGACTGCGTAGCTGTTGCGCACGCCGATGGTGAATAACGGCTCTTCATCGCTTTCCTCTATGCCCAGGCACACTGCACCGCGCAGCCAGGTCTCAAAACTGGCGCGATCCAGTTGTACTTCAAGTTGGTTCAGAGCAGTATTCCAAAGGGTTAGAGGGTCCACAAGCATTCTTTCCAATGATCGATATAGGCCAGGACGACCCGTCAGCTGGCAATACAAAACTACCAGCCGTAGGCGTGCCGTTTGGCGTATCCAGTATAGGTGTCGTATTTGTTCCTGCAGAACAGGGTGATGGGTGTTCGATGCGTGTGCTGGCTAACACACTGATGCATACAGTATAGCGAATCCCGCTCGGAGTCTCAACTGATTCCGGCTTAAAATCGCGCTGGAATCGAAGATTTTAAGGTTGGGATAATTCCTGCATAACAGTGCTTTGTTTTGGGATATTGAAAAGCTTTAACATGCCGAGTCATACCTGACTTAATCGCTATATGTGTGGTTTTTGCTGCTGACTCCCCCTATATCTATAGTAATGTGAGAAAATTGGCTGTTTTCAATCAATTTACGCAACAATGTGTCTATTTTTTAACATTGGGATATCTACCGCATGTACACTGCTTCACAAATCGACTTTGGAATAAACTGGGGATATTTTGGGATAAAAAGAACAAATGAGCGTATCTAGCGCGGTGCTGTTGGACGAAAAGGGGGATTTCATGTAGAATAGAGCTTGTAGGACTTAAGTTATTTGTTATTACATTTTTAGAGAACGGCACATAAAATATGGTTGATCAATATAATCGTAGTACCTTTTCCTCGCCACCCGATGCCACTAGCCTGACGGAAGCTGCCACCATGAATAATGATGATGATTCACGCAAAAATGACGTCATTAAAGTCTCAGCAAAGTCCCGTTCGACAGCAGTCGCAGGCGCTATCGCAGCCGTTATCCGTGAACAACGGTTGGCAGAAGTCCAGGCTATTGGCGCTGGTGCTGTGAATCAAGCGGTGAAAGCGCTTGCAATTGCGCGCGGCTATCTGACCCGTGACGAGATCGACATTATTTTCATCCCTTACTTCACCGAAGTCGATATTGATGGACAGGAGCGAACCGCTGTACGGTTCCGAGTAGAAACTCGTTAATGCTGGACTTGCATACGCACACCACTGCCTCTGATGGGCAGTTAACACCTGCACAACTGGTTGAACTGGCCCGAGAGATCGGGCTAGACACTATCGCCATTACCGACCACGACACGACCAGCGGCATTATCCAGGCACAGGAGGCTGCTCCATCGGGTTTTGAGGTGATTGCTGGCATTGAGCTGAGCGCAGAGGATGCCGGTGGTGATGTGCATATGCTGGGGTACTGCATTGATCTTGACAATGCGATCTTTCAGACAGCCTTAGAAGAATTTCGCAGCCGTCGCTATTTTCGTGCGCAGAAGATCGCCGAGAAGCTGGCCGCGCTGGAGCTGCCTGTGGAATGGGATCGCATTGAAGCTATCGCGGAGGGTGGAGCGATTGGCCGCCCTCATATCGCCCGCGCCATGATGGAAGCTGGTTATGTGACCTCCGTAAAGGAAGCTTTTGAACGCTTTTTAGAAAACGGCGGGCCAGCTTATGTTGCCCGAAAGCGACTTTCACCCGAAGAATCGGTAGAGTTGATTCATATAGCCGGCGGTGCAGCCGTGCTGGCACACCCGGTTTATGTGAAAGATCATCGCGCCATGATCGACCGGTTGCTGCCGGTTGGCCTGGATGGTATCGAAGTAGTTTACCCCGATCATCCCCCGGCGTTGCAGGCTGAACTGCGCGCGATCGCCCAGGCGCATGACCTCATCATGACGGGTGGCTCCGATTTCCATGGCCTGAATCTCCCCGGCAAAGCGATGCTTGGCTCGGTGACACCGCCAGCAGACGCGGTTCAGGCGTTGAAAGCCCGCGCGGCAGATTATTCCCAACATCGAGCTTAGTCTGGTATTGGCGGATTTATTCGTGCTTGAGGCCCGGATAATCGAGGAATAAGGTTTCCAGCGCCAGGCGTAAATTCAAGTTATACGACAGATTATGCAGCAGTTCGCGTGTGACCCGTAGGGCGCGCAGGGCTTCCTCTTCCGTCATCGCCAGTGACAGCCGCTGAAGCTGCACACTGCGATCGGTATTGGCGACTTTGACTCGCGTATCGCCGGATTTGAGCAGTACCAGATCACGCCAGTAGGTTTGCCATAGTTCCAGCACTTCCGCCAGCACCAGCTTATCCCGCCCCAAATCCTGTGCGAGATTGAATCGCTCGGCGCGGGTCCAGTCCAGGCTGTTTTCCAGCAAGTTCAGCGCGTTTTCACGCTGTTCCAGCAGGTGTGGTTCGTGGGCTGCCTGGATTGCCCAACCGATGCGCCCGCCGCTGAGCCGTGCCAGCAGTTCCGCCTGCTCACCTTCTACCTGAAAGTGTTCAATCAGTACATCGCGCACCTGAACCAGTGGCACCGGGCGCAGGTTGATCACCTGGCTGCGGCTGGTGATGGTCGAGAGCAGCGCTTCAGTTGAGCGAGCGAGCAGAATCAGCACGGCGGTGGGGGGCGGTTCTTCCAGTGTTTTGAGCAGGGCGTCCTGGGCGCGGGGTTGTGCCCGGTCAAAGTATGGGAAGAGAGCGACCCGGTAGCGGGCTTCGAACGGCTTCATCGCCAGACCGCGTGTGACATTGCGGATGGCCTCGATCTTCAGCGCGCCCGTGTTTTCATCGACTTCACTGTAGAGCATATCGGGATGATTGCCGCTGTAGATCAGCTTGCAGGAGCGGCACTGCCCGCAGGGACGCTCATTTTCGTCGGGATGGGTGCAGTTGAGCGCCATCGCAAAGGCGTGTGCCAGCGTGTTTTTGCCAACGGAATCCGCGCCGGTAATGAGATAGGCGTGACGCACCCGGCCAAAGGCGATGCTCTTGCGGAGTTGTTCGACGGCCCAATCATGGCCGAAAACCGGCCAGTGATGTGTAACGGTGTCAATCATTTTGCTGCCAGTGTCTTATTGATCTGGTCGATATGAAGCTGCCCGTGTCCCGCATAATATCGCACCATATCAGCCAGCGTGACCAGCCCAAGCTCCAGGTGATTGCCATGCACAGCCGACCAATCACGGTCTTCCGCCCATTCCAGCAGATGCGCCCATCGGGGATGCAGTCCATCCAGAATCAACAACGAATCGGCAATTGGCGCGCTTTGGGCATCCGGTGTGACCGCCCAATCATCCTGCTCATAGGGCTTGATCATAGGCGTATCCTCGGTCAGCATGAGCTTCATGCGAACGTAGGAATTCATATGCACATCGGCCAGATGGTGGATGTTCTGCGCGACAGTCCATTCGCCTGGGAGATAGGCGGTGTACAGATCCATATCGCTCAGTGGTTGTACAAGTACGCGTAACATTGGCGGGAAGTTGCGGATTTGCGCGATCAATGCCCGGCGTTCGTCCAGGTTCATAACTTTGTCTGTCTTCGCGGTTGCCTGCATGGGGATCAGCCTTTCGCTGCCAGGGTGCGCTGCATCTGGTCGAGATGCGCTTCACCGTGGTCGGAATAAATATCGAGGAATCGGTCAAGCGAAACTTCGCCCAATTCCGGGTGGATGACGGTGCGCGCCCAGTCGGAGTCGGACGCACTTTCCAATAACTGCACCCAACGCGTATGCAGCCCTTTGAGCAGCGTCAGCGAACTTTCGATAGGTAATTTACTGGCATCCGGAGTTTGCGCCCAGGCATCCTGATCATATGGCTTGATGGTTGGCTTATCTTCCGTCAGCAGCAGCTTGATGCGGATGAACGAGTTCATGTGCGAATCGGCCAGATGATGGACGTTCTGCGCGACAGTCCATTCGTCCGGTAGGTAAGCGGTGTACAGATCCGCGTCACTGAGATCTTTAACCAGTGCTTCGACCTGCGCGGGGAGCACGCGGATTTTCTCGATTTTTTCCTGTCGGTTCGCCATGGACTGACACTCCTTCGATTGGTAGGCCCTTGTTCCCATCATACGTTGTGCGATGACCAAGAACCATCCGGTTCTTGCGCGCCTAGAACCAATCCCAGGGCGCAATCATGGCAGGTGAGGTGCCGAACAATGGGCGCAGCTCAACGGGTGCCTGATTCAAACCAGTGAGCAGTTGGAAGAATGCATTCGGACTGACTCGCGTACTGGCCCCAGCATACTGGATTTCGATTTGATCATCATCGACCAGACTCAGACTCGCCGTGCCATCCACTCGCGCTTGCAGCACAGGTGCAACCTGTTCCAGCAGCGCCTGCGGGTTGAGAACGCGGCCCATCCAACCGGCGTTGTGATGATAGTGAATCTGCACTTTGACATCGCAAAGCTGGCGCACATACTCGACTAAGGGATCATCAGGTGGCATTCGCCAATAGATGGTGGATTCACCTTGCTCACGGTAGAGTGATCCTGAATAGGCCAGCAGGCTTTGAGTGGCTTCAACATCCGCGACGACCACTTCGGCCACGGACGAAGTGGGACCACGCCCGGAGAGATACCCGTGCACCTGACCAGCGGCATCCACTGCGACCAGTGTGCTGCGCGGTGCGCCTTCTCCCAAACGCCAGCCCCACAGCGCTGCTGTACGAGCCAGTGTAGGCCGTCGCTCAGGCCAGACGCAATCATAAAGTGCCTGCATGCCTGCCTGATCAGCGAGAGTCGCCGGGCGTACCTCAAGCGGGGATGGCTGCGCCGAGGCATCTTGTGCCGAAATTTCGATCATGTAATCAGGGATAACCGGCACAAAGCTGAAACGGTGATAATAATTGCCAATGCCGTTGAGCATGGCAATCGGCGCGAGTCCCTCCTGCTGGAACCGCTGCATACAGTCGTGCAAGAGGGCCGCATTGTAGCCCATCCCACGATAACGCAGTACGGTCGCAACCGCCCCTAAGCCGACCATTTTGATTTGGGCGGAGCCATACTGCCAGGGATAGGTTTCGAAGATCGCATGCGAGACGATGCGCCCATCCGCAACCAGGATCCAGCGGTCACGGTAGGTGAAGCCAACGCGTTCCTGAGCGCGGGTTCCACTGGCGACTATCATCTTGTAAGCCTGGTGGTCGCCATTTGAGAATGTCTCTGCGGCCAGGTGAACTGCCTCGGCATATTCTTCGGCAGTTTCTATCGGTTTGATTACAAAGTTGCTCATGATTCCAACCTGGAATGCAAACGCGCCCCAAGAGGCGCGTTATATGAAAATGTGAGGCTAATTATATCGTGTTAGTCGACACCGCGCATGCGTGGGTCAAGCGCGTCACGCAGGCCATCGCCCAGGAAGTTAAAGGCGAACATAATCAGGAACAGCATCAGGGCTGAGAAAAGTGCCTGATTGGGATAGGACCGGATGACGTTTGCACCTTCAGAGATCATCGCACCCCAACTTGGTGTCGGTGGATTGACACCCAGGCCGATGAAGCTCAGAAAGGCTTCAAAACGGATGTAGGTCGGGATGGTGAGCGTTTCAGCCACAACAATCGGCCCCAGAATATTGGGGAAGATGTGGCGAAACATGAGGCCGCGTGTGTTGAGTCCCAACGACTCCGCTGCAATCACGTAATCGGCTTCGCGTGCGGAAAGCACCTGACCGCGTGTGAGGCGGGCCAACTGCATCCATGATGTGAGGCCAATGCCCACGAAGATAAAAAGCATACCACCACTGGCGCTGTCAAAGCGTGCCAGCGCATTACCGATTGGCCCTAAGTCCGAACTGGAACCGCCGAAACTCGACCGGAAAAAGGCCATGAGCAAAATAATAAGCAGCAGGGTGGGGAAGCCATAGAGGACGTCAATAAAGCGCATCATCAGGTTATCCAGGCGACCACCGCTGTAGCCTGCGATCAGGCCGAAGGGGACACCGATCAAGAAGCTCACTAACGGACCCACAAAAGCCACCAACAGCGATACACGCGCACCATAGATCAAACGGCTGAGCAGATCGCGGCCCAGACCGTCGGCACCCAGGGTATAATTGTTGCGCACTGGCACATAACCACTGATCATGCTGCGCAGGACAATCCGCTCATCCTCGACAAGATACACTTTGCCGTCGAAAGGTGCTTCCAGCAGTGCAACGCCCCGGTTATCTACAACCAGCGCATCGCCAGTAATCACCGTTGCGCCATCCTCTACCGCGAGTGTGCCTCCGGCAGGGATGTCCATACGTGAGACATCGGATTTGGTGACGACGACGTTGGTCCCGTCAATAAACGCCGTGCCATCCATATTCGATACCAGCACCTCGTCACTCTCGGTATCCTCAACCAGAGGGGTGCCAGTTTTTACACTTTCCCCGGTGGTCACTACAGGCTCCCAACCACGAGCGATGCGGAAATTCTCGTCACGGGGGGTCATGGTGGGGAACATGCTGATGATCCATTCCGGCGCACCGTTGTTGTCTTCCAACACCTGAGTGGCGTAATCCTTGGGGGCCAGGACATTGGCGAAGACTGCCAGAAGGCAGTAAGCAATAATCACGAACAGGCCCATCATCGCGGCTCGATTACGGATTAGCCGCTTCCAGGCATCTGCCCACAGGCTCTGACCCTCGTCCTTCGTCTCCAGCTTGGCGACTGGAGCGCGGTCTTTATTTTCTGCTACGGATGAAGCCATGTTTCTAAATCCTTAATCAAAGCGAATGCGGGGGTCGAGCCAGGCATACATAAGATCGACCAGCGTATTGGCGATGACGAGAATAGTCGCATACAGAAGTACCGTGCCCATCACAACCGGATAGTCGCGATTGCCAATGCTGGTAATGAAAAAGCGTCCCACGCCGGGAATAGCGAAGATGATCTCGGTGACAAACGAGCCTGTCACCAGGGCAGCAGCCAATGGACCTAAAATAGTCACAACCGGGATCATGGCATTCTTCAAGGCGTGGAGGGTAATCACGGTGCGTTCGTGCAAGCCTTTGGCACGAGCGGTACGTACATAATCTTCATGAAGCACTTGCAGCAAGCTGGCGCGGGTGAGCCTGGCGATAATGGCGGCCTGGGCAAACCCGAGCGAGAATACCGGCAGCACCATCTGGTCCCATTCGCCCCAACCGGTTAAGGGGAGCCAGCCTAATCGGACGCCGATGAAATACTGCAAGAAGGGTCCCATGATAATCACCGGAACCGATACACCAACAATGGCGACCCCCATGCCTGCGTAGTCATAAATCGTGTTGCGTCGCAGGGCGGCCATCATTCCCAGGGGCAGGCCAATCGCCAGGGCGACCACCAGGGCCAGAATGCCCAATTGGAACGAGATGGGGAAGTTATCGCGGAACAGGTCATTGACTGTTCGGCTGCGGTTGGCAAAGCTGGGACCAAAGTTCATCCAACGGAGTGCTTGTTCACCACCCGGCAGGGGGATGTTGATCAGGTAGTCCTCTGTCGCCGACCGGCGCTGACCGGCTTCGGTGATGACAGGGATGAGAATATTGCCCATATAACTAATGTATTGCTCGGTAATGGGTGCATCCAGGTTGTAGCGGGCGTTGATATTAGCCTGAATTACTTCGGGGAGTTCACGTTCGCGGTCGAACGGGCCGCCGGGGATGGCTCGGAGAACAAAAAACGTAATCAGAGAGATTACGAATAACACCAGGAGCATCCACAAAAACCGCCGGATAATGAATACGGTCATAACGACATCTACCTACTTATCTAAACGATAGGAAGGGGCAGGTTTCCCCGCCCCTTCCTTTGCTGTGATCGATCTAAGTGGAAACTAGTTGATGCTCCACTTGTAGTAATTCTCACCTGTCTGGAGTGAGAAGGTGCGCTCAATGTTCGGCTTGGTCATGTTCAGCTTGGTACCCCAGTAGATCGGGATGATGGCCGCGCCTTCGAAGACCAGAATTTGCTCAGCCTGCGCGTACAGTTCACGGCGGGCGTCGTTATCGGTCAGAGCGGCGGCTTCGTCGATCAGGGAGTCCATTTCTTCGCTGGCAAACCAGGTGTCGTTATTTTCAGAGGTGGACTTGAACACGTCACCGATGAAGTTGGCGGCATCAGGATAGTCCGCACCCCAGCCGGCACGCCAGATCGGGAAGTCCTGACGGCTGTCCAGGTAAACTGCGAATTCCTGATTGGTCAACTGCACATCGAGACCCAGCTCATCAGCCCACATCTGCTGGATGGCTTCCGCAATACGGGCATGGTTCTCGCTGGTGTTGAAGAGCAGGGTAATGGTCGGGACTTCTTCTGCCGAGGCATAGCCCATTTCTTCGAGTGCGGTTGCCAGATATTCACGTGCCAGGTCTGGATCATATTCCACACCCATGTCGGGGTTGGATTCCAGGGTTGGTGCAGCAGCCAGCGCAGGGGTGGAGAACCAGCGAGCCGGGATCTGGCCGCCCTTGACCACGTTGTCAATCAGTGACTGACGATCAACGGCATAGGACAGCGCACGGCGCAGGTTCACGTTACCGGTCAGGCTCTCGGTACGAGTGTCAAAACCATAGTAGTAGGTGCTGGTGCTGGGGGTGATGGTGAATTCTGATGACAGGGCCGGGTCTGATTTCAGGCGGTCGATGTCGTTGGACGGCACAGTGTCAAGGTGATCAAGATCACCGGCTTCGTACTGTGACAGGGCGACACTCTCGTCAAGGAAGTAGAACTGAATCTCGTCAATGCCGGCCTGCGGCACGCTCTCAATGCCAGGCCAGAACGGGTTCTTCACGATGGTCAGGGACTCATCATGCGACCAATCCATGACGGCATAAGGGCCGTAGCTCTGGAAGTTCTCGGCCTCAATCCAGAAGTCGCCATATTCCTCAATTGCCCACTGCGGTTGCGGACGAGCCATCCACAGACCGTAGATTGCTGTTTGCGGGGCGAACAGGGCCGGGGCGGTGACTTCCAGGGTGTAGTCATCGACCGCAGAAATCGCGACATCATCGGCAGTACCGTCGCCGGTGTTGAAGGCATCACCACCAACCACCTGCGGAGACAGCACATAGGCATACTCAGCAGCGGTCGCGGGATCAAGTGTACGCTTCCAGCCATAGACGAAGTCATTGGCGGTCACCATGCGAACGTTGCCGTCAGCATCGGTCACTTCAACTACTTCGCCACTGTCGGCATCGTAGCGAACCCAGGGTATGTCCTGCATCAGGCTGAAGGTAAAGGTGACGGTGCCGTCATCATTCTCGGCCGTCTCCCAACTGGTCGCCATGCCGCTCTGCGTATCCAGGGTTTCTTCATCAAGAACCGTCAAGCCAATGTATGTTTGACCTAAAATCTGGATTGAACTGGAGTCCGTTGCCAGAGCGGGATCAAGCGTAGGCACATCGGTTGAACCAAGACGCGCACGCAGGACCGACATATCCTGGGCCTGGGCACTAATGACCAGCGGCAGCATCATGGCAAAGGCCATAACGACGCCAATGATCCGAAGGGCTTTCTTAGAACGCATAAACTTCCTCCTGAAAGGATAAACTGGGTTTGAAATTGGATTTAACGAAATCACTTAAAGTTGCTTAACATACCAGTATCCTAACGCACTCGTTCAAAAATTGCACGGAATTGGTACAGTTTTTACTAAAAAGATGGTCTTAAACTGAGCAAATCGTATAGGCTGAGAAGTTGAGACGCTTTCAATCCGGTTTTATCTGTGCTGGTGGGCGTACAAGCTCGAAAAGATCATTGACACGGGTGTAGCCACTGCCGGTGAGGCGGCCAATCGGCTGGTAAGCTGCAAAATCGATATAGTTTCCCTCGCGGTAGATGCTGTCGCCGAAATACATGTGGACAATTGTGCCAATGATGATATAGCCACCACCCGGTTCCTCACTGATGGTGACAATCTCGCGCAGTTTGCATTCAAAGTGAATGGGGCTTTCGACCACATGCGGCACACGAACCTGTTTACCCGGCCCAGAGGTTAGCCCGGCCTTTTCAAACTCGTTGACCTCGGCAGGTAGCTCGGTGGCGGTGATGTTCATGGCTGCTGCCAGCCGCTCCGTCACAAAGTTGATGACAAATTCGCCTGTAGCGCGCACGTTGTGGTAAGTATCTTTGGGAGATTGGTCGGCTCCACGGATACCTGTGCAAAAAAGGACAGTGGGCGGGTTGGAGCAGACAGCGTTGAAAAAACTGAAAGGGGCGAGATTGGGCTGACCATCGCTGCTCACGGTGCTGACCCAGGCGATGGGGCGCGGCACTACAGCCCCGGTAATCAGTTTGTACACTTCGCGTGAGGGGTAATCGTTTGGGTTGATGTCCACCAGGGTTCGCTCCTGCCATTCGCTAATCAGTCAACACAGCGCCAGATTATGACGGCATTGGCGGATTTGCTCAAGCATTCCCTTGCAGCATCTTTGGCATAACACGATCCATGAGTTGCGCGGTATCTTCCATAGATTGGTAATCATCGGCGTAAGAAAGCACGTTCAATTGTGGGTCGAAGCTCCAGAACCCGGCGATGTCATACAGGAAGCGAATGTAGGTGTAGCAGATGCCGAGCACCACTCGCGAATAGATACTGTAGGCCATATAGGGAAAGAAGATCACCACGCCGCGATCATGAATGTAGAGGACAATGCCCAACTGATCATTGGGATAGTGCAGCTCGACATCCCCGCCCGGCCCCTGGATGGGATCAAGATCGGGATCGAGATAGAGCATCCGCCGGGCGAGCGCCCTGGTCTTGATGCGACGGACCGGCCAGTATGCTTCAGGTTGGTCTGTGCTCTGACCGTATTCGTAAAGCCATTCGAGCATCGATGGGGTGAGTTTGCCTGTTTTGGGGACATACAGATGGATTTCGTACATCTGCATCAGGCAAATACCTCCTGCAAAAAATCCCGAACACGCATGACGTACTGCTCATGATACTCACGGCGGATGTTGTGGCTGGCTCCTTCGATATGAGCCACACGCAGGTTAGGGTTGAGCTGCATGGCTTCATCGACAAGCTGCTCCGTGACGATGGCACCTTTATCCACATCGCCAGTCACCAGCAGCGCGGGACATTGGATGGCGCTGACCGTCTTCTTCCAGGTTTGCGGGACTGGCATATCTTTCTGCTTCAAGGCGGAAAACACAGCCAGATTGAACTGGTGCTTGGAATCGACCCAGGGTTCGAATTCGCCTTCGGGCCAGTCCGGTGCTTCCGCGCGTTGTTTCGCCAGCAGTGCTTCGCGCGAGGTTTTTTGCAGGTCTAGAATCCATTTTTCAAAATGATTTTCAGGCGGAGACTCCTGAGTCTCAAGTTCACGTATATATCGCTCAACATCCGCTTCATCAGCCCAATCCGCCCGCCACGGCGGATCTTCAAGCACGATACCTCGCACCAATTGAGGATATTTCCCGGCGGTGAGGGCGGCTGTCTGCGCGCCCATCGAATGACCGATGATGACCGGACGCTGCAAGTCCAGGGCAGTAATCAACCCGGCCAGGTCGTCGGCATGATGCAGGTCTGAATAACCAGTTTCCGGCCCGTCCGATTGTCCATGACCACGGGCGTCATACATGATGACGTCATAATCTGATTCCAATGCCTGAACGATTGGCGTCCAGCACAGACCGTTATCACTAAAGCCATGAGACATCACCACAGGCGGTTTATTACCGCCCGTACGATAATAATGTAGTTGAATGCCATTGGCAGTGATGTCGCTTTCTGTCCACATCATTCAGTCTCCTGATACATAATTTCATGTCAGTATAGTTGATTTTGGGCTGTCTGCTGAGGGAATTGCGAAGCGAATAGCGAGGGTCAACCAGGACGCCCTGGTTGACCCGTAATGATCGCCGTGTTTGTTTTGTGATCAATATGCCATCGGTATGAACTGATGAACGCACAGATCAGCCTTCGCTTACCTCAGACACGATCAGGTTATCGAACTCAACCGTTACACCCAGACGGGTGGCGGCACTCGCCATCAACGCGACCTGCCCGGCGCTGAAGGCGTCATCTGTGGCGTCGGCGACAAACTGTCCATTGATGTAAAAGGCCAGATAATCATCGACACAAACTGCACGCAGTTCATTGGTCGCCTGCCCCTGGTGAATGGCACTGCTGGCGGTCCAATTGACCAACGGCTGCACATCGCGCCCGCTGGCGCGCATGATCGCATAGGAGCCGGTTCCCTGGATAAGGAACAAATAGCCGCTGCCATCTGCGATTTCCTGGGGCTCCAGTGGTGCAACTGAAACCGCACCTTCTTCAAACGCTTCAGTAGCTTCTGCGGTAGCCTCGGTGGTCGCTTCGGCTTCTACCGTTGCTTCAGCAGTGGCCTCTTCGGTGACTTCAGCAGTGGCTTCCGTTGTTGCTTCAGGCGTGCTTTCTTCAGTCGCCTCGATAGTTGCTTCTGCAGTAGCTTCGGCATCGTTACCAGCGACCATGGCAGCCAGTTCGCTGTCGGCAGCCGTTGTTTGTCCGACCGCACCGCTCATGCGGCAGCCTATCCCAAAAGCATTCTCGTTGCGTTCGCTGATTTGCTCGACAGTGACATCAATTACGACGTTATCCAGGGTGTCGCCTCCCTGTCCCCACCACAATTCATTATCGCCACGGGTCAGCCGGATGCGATAGACATCATCAATGACCTGTAAAAAGGCGTTGCCATACAGCCCTTCTTCAAAGCGGGTGCCTTCAGAGAAGTCGTAGGTTTCGATGGGATCACCGACTGTAAAACTCCTGACCGGAGCAGCAGGCGCGCAGGCTGCCAGTGTCAGTAATCCGGCCAGAAGAACGCATGCAAATTGTATGCCCTTCGTCACGTGAGTGCTCCTTTGTGAAAGTTCGTTTCCACACTTTACCATTATAACGAGTCGTAAGAAAACTTTGGATGTATCTGGCTACGATACGATTGGAGCACAACATGACAGGCCGTGCTACAATTTCTGTGTGAGTGTAACTAGGGAAAGGGATCTGTAATGGCAAATGGACAGGATGTTTTCCAGGCGCAAGCCGCCGTTCAGGACGAATTTATGTCCCGCGAGAATGTCGTTGGAGTGGCGGTCGGTTTTAAGGAAGACAAAACCGCAACGCAAGGAGAGGTTTCGGTTGTTGTGCTGGTCGAGCAGAAAAAGCCGCTGGCCGCGCTTTCCGCGCGGGATGTGATTCCTCCAAATGTCGATGGTGTCCGCACAGATGTTTATGAGGTGGGCTATCTACGTGCATTCGCTACCCCGCGTGATCGTTTCCGCCCCACGATTCCCAGTGGCGTAAGCATCGGTCATTACAAGATCACCGCTGGTACATTGGGTACGATCGTTACTGATCGCATCAGCGGCGAAAAGCTCATTTTGTCCAATAATCATGTGCTGGCGAACAGTAACAGTGCTGAGATTGGCGATCCCATCTTGCAACCTGGCCCCACCGATGGCGGCCAGAATCCGGCTGATACGGTCGCTCGCCTGGAACGTTTTGTGCGTATCCGCTTCCCTGGTGATGATGATCCCGGCCCGTTACCACCGACCCCACCCGGAGAAGGCGGCTGCCTGCTGGCGCTGGTTAATCTGTTGAATGCACTCTCAGGCTTGCTGGGCCAGGAGAAGCAAGTTGCAGTGGTTCCCAAAGAACAGGCGCAAGAAAATCCAAAAGTGCAGGCTGTCGATAATATGGTCGATGCAGCCGTTGCCAAGCCGCTGGACCCCAATATGTTCACGGGGGAAATCCGCAATATCGGTATGGTCAGCGGCACGAAGCCTGCTGCATTGGGTATGGGGGTGCGCAAAAGTGGGCGTACAACGGATTTTACGACTGGAACCGTCACATTGGTGAATGCCACGGTGAATATTTCTTATGGGTCACAGTCAGCCCGGTTTGTCAATCAGGTCATCACAACTGCGATGAGTCAGGGCGGAGACTCCGGCTCGCTGATTGTCGATGGCACTGAAAATAAGGCGGTAGGCCTGTTGTTTGCTGGGTCTACGCAGGCAACCATTTTCAATCCGATTGATCTCGTCCTGAATGAGCTCCAAATTGATATTTAGAGGGTGTGGGCGATGACTACCGAGTCTGAGGCGCAAACGGAACGCGCGGTTGAAGTCCAGGAAAAATACAGCCATGAGTTGATGGAAAAGGCCAATGTCCAGGGCACTGCGGTAGGGCTGGCGAAGAAGGAGGGCAACTATACCGATATCATCGCGGTGGTGGTGTTGGTGAGTGTTAAACTGCCTGAATCGGAGCTGGCACCAGAGGATATTTGCCCGAAAGAACTGGAAGGCGTGCGTGTCGATGTGCAGGAAGTTGGCTTTCTGAGCGCGCAGTAACACCAAACGGTTTCTCTACGATTTCACATCGTAACTCGCATAATTCGCGGGCTTGCGCTAGATTCTTCTGGTTATAGCGCGAACAAGACCAGGAGTTATTTATGGAAAAGATTGCCAGGCCGGGTCATTACTACAAGTTTCGCCATGCTCTTTGGCTGATTGTGCTGCTGCTGGCAGCCTGCAATCTGAACAATACTTCGGATGCAATCCCGAACGTGTTTGATGGGCCGCCAACCGTGCAGATCGCCGCGCCGCTGCCTAACGCGACGTTTCTCGATGGGGTAACGGTCAACATCCAGGCTCGTGTGAGCAATGCTGGTACGGGTGTGAATCGAGTGGATGTGGCGGTGGATGACGCCGTCATCGCGGAGATCAGCGATCCGAATACGGCTGGAGTCCCGGCATTCAGCATTACCCAGTCCTGGCCGGCAGCGGGAACCGGCTCGCATACGATCAGCGTCACCGCTTATCGTGTGGATGGCACTGCCAGTGATCCGGCTTCCGTCACGATCAATGTGGTGGGACAGGCAGGGAGTTCGACCTCGGAAAGCACGGAAGAACCTGATTCGAGTAGCGGCCCGCCGCCTGCCGTCGGGAATGAGCCGGATAGTGGTGATAACAATGCGGCTGTGCCGATCCCATCACTGGCACCCACTGATGAGCCTGAGCCGACGACTGCGCCAGAACCATCTCTCACGCCGACACCAAGTGTGCCAATGGCAACCTTTACGACAGGTGTCAATGTGCGCCGGGGGCCTGGGACTGTCTTTGAACCACCGATCGGCTCGTTTGCGGCCAACGACACCAGCGAGATCCTGGCAATCAGCCCAGATCAAAGCTGGTATAAAGTGAAATACTACAATGGCGAAGGATGGGTCTTTGCCAATCTGATGAGCATCGCTGGTGATACATCCAACCTGCCTGTGGATGCAGGTCCACCGACACCGATTCCGGTAACGAATACGCCCATCCCGCCGACTGCGGTTCCCGCGACAGCTACACCTGCGCTGAGCATCAATCTGGTAGCAGGCAATGTTCGTACCGATCCTGATCCACCACGGTGTAAGCGAACCTTCAATGTCAGCTTTGATGTGCTCAATGCGGGTACGGATCGTTGGCCGGGTGGTGGCACTATTCGTGTGGTCGATTCGGCAAGTGGCAACTCGACCAGTACCAGTGGTGCGATCCCGCCGATTGAACCCGGTCAGACGGTATCGGTTGGACCAATTCCGCTGACAGTGGAGTTCAACTTTGAGGAAGAACATACGCTGACGCTGACGATTGACCCGGATAATCAGGTGCCTGAAACCAACGACGGCGATAATCAGGGACAGAAGAAATATACGCTGCGCAAGGGCGATTGCTAAAGACGACCGGCGCGGATAATCACATCAAAGTACGTTTATGGGACGCCGCATCGCGGCGTCCCTGGTTCATATCGACAGAAGGATGAGATGATGGGAACCATTAAACTGCTGACGGAGCTGCCTGGGCCGAACAGCCAGGCGTTGGTGGCCCGACGTGAGGCGGCAACACCACGTGGTGCGTCCAAGCTGACCCCAATTGCGATTGAGCAGGCCTCGGGTGCGGTGCTGACGGATGTCGATGGTAATGTGCTGATTGATCTGGCAGGTGGGATTGGTGTGCTGGCAGTAGGACACTGCCCGCCGACCGTGGTCAATGCTATTCACGATCAGGTTGAAAAGCTGATTCACCTGTGCGCGATTGTTGGCACGTATGAATCCTATGTGCGCGTGGCGGAATTGATGAACGAAGTTACACCGGGCGACTTTGCCAAAAAGACGGTGCTGCTCAACAGCGGTGCAGAAGCGCTCGAAAGCTGTGTCAAAATCAGCCGCAGTTATACCGGCAGATCGGCCATCGTCGTGTTTGAGGGTGCTTATCATGGCCGGACGAACATGACCCTGTCGATGACCAGTAAGTACGGCCTGTTCAAGAAAGGGTTTGGCCCTTTCGCGCCCGAAATCTATCGTCTGCCGTTTCCCAATCTCTACCGCCGCCCGGCAGGCATGTCAGAAGAAGAATACATTGATGACTGCATCGCGCGACTGGAGAATGCGTTTATCGCCCAGGTAGATCCCTCGGCGGTGGCGGCCATCGTGATCGAACCGGTGCAGGGTGAAGGTGGTTTTATCCCCACGCCGCTGCGCTTCTTGCAGCGCATCCGCGAGTTGTGTGATGAGCATGGCATCGTCATGGTGTGCGACGAAGTGCAGTGCGGTTTTGGCCGCACCGGGCGGTTGTTTGCGGTGGAGCATTACGGCATTGTGCCGGATTTGATCGCGACAGCCAAGTCGATTGCCGCCGGGATGCCGCTGGCTGCCGTGACGGGTAAAGCGGAAATTATGGATGGTCCGCATCCTGGTGGATTGGGCGGCACGTACAGTGGCAATCCGCTGGCCTGCGTCGCGGCAATAGAAGCGATCAATATGATCCGTCAGCCGGAATTTTTACAGCGGGCGCAGCAGGTGGGGGATCGAATCCGCGAATATCTGCTGGCGCTGCAAGCTGAGGTGCCGCTGATCGGGGATGTGCGCGGTCTGGGCGCGATGGTGTTGATGGAACTGGTGACGGACCCGGAAACCAAAACCCCGGCAGCGCAGGAAACACTCGAGGTGACGCTGGAAGCGCTCAAGCGCGGTGTGATCTGCATCCGGGCTGGTTTGTATAGTAATGGTATTCGCTTTCTGCCACCGCTGAACATCAGCGATGACGAACTGGACGAAGCACTGGCTGTGATTGGCGAAGCGGTGCGTGTGGTGGGTGCAAAGCTGCAAACACCAGTTTGAGTAGGCCGACAGACAGCATGCCATCATCAAGCAAGATTGATCATTTAGCCGGGAGTGCATCCCGGCTTTTCATTTATTCAAGTTTCTACGATGATGGTATAGGGCTATTGGGCCGCTTGACTTGAAAGCGGCTCGTGTCTAGCATGGATGCAAAGGGAGGAGCCTATGAGCGAAGTGAAAACACCTACCGAAGAAGCAGTGACGCATGCAGCGCCCGCCACGCAGGAAAAATCAGGATTTCGTGAACATTGGCCGGTATGGATGCAGCAGCTCCCGCGGCTGCAATTCAGTACAGAGCCAAACCCGAATTTCCAGTTAATTGACCGGAAAAAACTGAGAGCACTGCTGGAAGAAAAAAAGGCTGACCCAGAGGCAATTGAAAAAATCCAGGCTGATCTCGATTTTCTCGATCATGAACTGCTGCGTTTGTTTCGCGAGCGGGACCACCAGGCTAAATATGATCAGAATCGCTACCGTCTTTATCAAATTTTGTTTATGTTGCTGGCTGCGATAGCGACCATTATCGGTTCGATTCAGGCGTTGTTGATGAACGGTCAGGCCGATCTGGTGCCGTTTTTCTCACTGATCGAGACGATGATCGCGCTGGGTACTACCTACCTGGCGACGATCAGTGGGCGCGAAGCTCCACTGCCATCCTGGCTGAATAACCGACGGCGTGCGGAGTCACTACGGCGGGAGTACTTCCGTTACCTTGTTAATCTGCCACCTTATGATGTGGTGGAAGGTTATGAGCGCCGCCAGCTACTCTCGACCCGGACGGCGAATATCAACCGGGGCGCGTACCCCGACTCTAATGAATAGGAGGCAGGGATGACGACAGGACACAGACGGCACAACCAAATTTACAATCGCAAAGATATGGAAGCGCGTTACGAAATGTTCGACGCTTTTGCGCTCAACGACCAGCGCAACTACTATAATGCTGCGATGCGCAAATTTCATCGATCAGCGGCCCAGGTCAATCGGGTGCGGGCGCTGGCCGCCTTCTTAACTGGCTTGTTTGCAGCACTATCCGGATACATTGTTCAAACTCATTTTGTAACCGGTGCGGCCTGCGCAGCAGGAACCACCCCCATGCCGGATTATTGTAGTTCATGGAGTATTTTTTTAGGCGTTTTTCTCGCCCTCTCAGTGGCGATGCCAGCGGTTGGGGCATTTTTTAACACCCTGGCAGACCTCTATCAGTGGGACCGGCAAATTACGATTTATGATGCCGCGCGAGAAAATGTCGAGCTAGCGGATGCCCGGTCGCCTCTATCGGAGATGGATGATCTCACCTACCGGGCCAGCTTGCGCGCCTTTGCTGAGGGAACGCTGTTGGTGATGGAGGATGAAACCACCCAATGGGGGCAGGCTATCCGCACACCGCCGCAGTTGGAACGCTATATCGCCGAGGAGATGGTCAAGGCGAGTGCTGCAAGTACGCAAAAGACGCGCTTGGATAAGACCGAAGCCGAGACGCAGGCAGCAAAAGATGTGGTTGATCCGAATATATTGTCAGCACGCTTCGATGAATACATGGCGGACATTGAAGCACGGGAACAGGCCGAGCGGATTCAACGGCGGCGCGCATTGGATGCCCTGAATCCACCCGCCTCTAATCCAGAGGACACACCCCCTGCATCCACGCCACCTTCTACACCACCCGATGACAAAGACCCGAGCGAGGGGTAACACATCAGATGACTTCGTAAGTGTAACCCCAGCGTAGAATCGCGTCGGCCAGGATGGATTGTGTGCCTACAATCAACACCGTTCCATTCTGGCCCGCCTGGTTGAGCGCGTCATCAACCGCCTGATTGAAATCGGCGTTATAGGTCACATTGGGATTATGCATCGTGGCAGCGTTGATGGCGGTATCCGGTGACGGGAAGCGCAGGATAGGATTGCGTTCCGTCTGTGTCAGGATCATCGCGTCACTGACCGGACCCAGAGCGGTATAGACACCCTGATAGTCCTTGTCTTCAGGCACAGCGATCACCGTGATGACGGGGGACTGCAAATCCGGCTTCAGGCTTTCGACCAGCGACACAGCAGAATCTGCATTGATCGCTCCGTCGAGATAGACCGCCGGGTTGGATTGCAGCTTCTGACAGCGTCCGGGCCATATGACATCCGCCAGACCTGCTCGAATACGCTCGATATATTCCGGCGAACTATGGGCGATACCGGGCAAGCGGGCATGGATATTGCCTGCCGCAATCACCGATAGCGTGGCATTGGCGATCTGATAGCGTCCCCGTAATGACAGCAAAACTTCGCCGTAGCGTCCCAGGTTCATACGGATACCGTGTTCATTCTCACCCAAGTATTGGCCCATATCCAGCGGCGCAATCCAATCGAATTGCGCATCCTGCATTTCAGCCTCACGGGCCAGCACTTCCATGACTTCGGGTGATTGCGGCACGCTGTAGGCGTGGCTGTGCGGCTTGATAATCCCGGCTTTGTGCCAGGCAATCCGCGCCAGTGTAGGGCCGAGATGCTGGACATGCTCCAGGGAGATGGGCGTAAACAGCGCCAGCTTGTTCGAAACAACGGCGATGTCATCATAGCGTCCGCCTCGTCCGACTTCCAGCACTGCCGCATCAACCTCGTTTTCTGCAAACCAGCGCAGCGCAATTGCCAGGAAAATGCCCTGCGGGCTGAAATACTGTGTCTCGTTCAGCGAGTCTTCGATCTGGTCGATGGCTGGCGCAATATCGTTCACGATACGCAGGAAGTCCGGCTCTGGAATGGCACGGCCATTTACGCGGATGCGCTCACGCCAGCTCGCCAGGTGCGGGCTGGTGATGGTGCCGACGGTGTGATCCAGATGCTGGAGCAGCTTGGCTGTGATGATGGTGGTCGAGCCTTTGCCTTTGCTGCCAGTGACGACCGCGTATTCGCGCGAGGAAGTCGATAGATCGAGCAGGTTAAGCAGGCGTCGGGTGGGGCCGGGATCGCGAAAAAACTCGTCGTAACCATGCTCCTGCCCACGGAGCTTACGCAAAGAGCGAAAAATATAGGTTACGGCTTCTGCTTCGTTGGTCAATAAAGTTGTCATAGCGTGTGGTTGTCGTTGTCGTATAATGAGCGTCAGGTCATCGCCTGATAGATGCGGCTGTGTGCGGCTAGAATATGTTTATTTAGACTCTGAGACAGGACATGATACAACTTATCCTGCTGTTGCTTCTCATTATACCTCTTTCTGATACGGCAATCACTCAGACACAAGCCTGTCCTGAAGCGCCACCTCCACGGCTGCTGCCAGGGATGGAAGGGGTGGTCGCGCCGGGGATGGTAGGCCTGCACCTGCGGTCACTGCCTGCGATTGGTACCGGCACTGTGGCCTCTATGAACGCAGGAACCCCTTTTACGGTCATCTCCGGCCCCAGTTGCAACGGCGGCTATAACTGGTGGCGGGTGCGCATCAGTGGGGATCGCATCGGCTGGGCGGCTGAGGCGACCTGGGCAGAATATTATCTGACGCCCGCCTGGGAAAATCCGCCTTCTGGCTGCAATCGCGGTAGCAACCCCTGGGCGCAGACCTTTCTGGCCCCGCTGTGCTATTTTGCCCACGACAGTAATTAACATGTCAGAATTGGACTTATGACGGTCAGTTGCGGCTGATGCTTTGTTTTGGCTAGAATGAATTACTTCACCACCTGTCCGTACATTTAAAAGTATACGAGCCTTCATGCAAACTCACAAAGATTCCCCTCCGCTGCTTCGTCTGCTTGGTTATGCACGCAAGCATCGCCGCCGTGTGGTTTTTGCGACACTCTTCTCTGTCCTGAACAAAATTGTTGATCTTGCGCCACCTGCTTTGATCGGTGTGGCGGTTGATATTGTCGTGGCCCAGGAGAACTCTCTGCTGGCGAAACTGGGCGTGGTGGATGTCACGCAGCAACTGTTGGTGCTGGGTGTGGTCACGCTCATTGTGTGGTCGCTGGAATCGCTGTTCGATTATCTCAACCGCCTTATCTGGCGTAATCTGGCGCAGACGATGGAACATGAAATGCGCCTGGAGACTTATTCGCATGTGCAGGAACTGGACCTGGCTTACTTTGAGGACCAGAGCACTGGCGGCTTGATGTCGATCATCAATGATGATGTCAACCAGCTGGAACGCTTTCTGGACATCGGCGCGAACAGCCTGATTCAAGTGGCAACCACCGTGATTATCATCGGCGGCGCGTTCTTTTATCTGGCACCGAGTGTGGCCTGGCTTGCCATGTTACCGATTCCGGTGATTATTTACGGCTCGGTCTGGTTCCAGAAGCAGATTGGCCCACGTTACCGGGCGGTGCGTGAACAGGTGGGCATCCTCAACAGCCAGCTTTCCAATAACCTCAGCGGGATCGCCACCATCAAGAGTTTTACGGCGGAAGCGCGCGAGGTTGATCGCATTAACGAAGACAGCGAAGCATACCAGGAT
>JAIOHN010000354.1 GCA_019912985.1 Anaerolineae bacterium
ATTTTAATCATCGGCACGGGTGATTCCTCACCGACGGCGAAATCTTCCACATAACCCTCATCCTTGAGGATTCGTGCGATTTCAACTTTGATCTTGGACTGCGGGATCTCGACCTCAGTCAAACCCGCCATTAACGCATTACGAATGCGGGTTAGCATATCTGCAATGGGATCAGTTACCATGGGCTGCGCTCTCCTACCAGCTCGATTTCACGACGCCAGGGATTTTCCCCTGCAGCGCCATTTCACGGAAATGAATGCGGCACAAGCCGAACTTACGAATGTATCCGCGAGGCCGTCCACAAACTTTGCCGGAGTTTGGATCGACGAACTGACACCGATTGCGCACCCGGACTTTATATTTACGCTTACCCTCACGGGCAGTCATTGATTTCTTTGCCATTGTATTCCCCGTTTAGTTCTCGCGGAAGGGCATGCCCAACAGTCTTAGCAGACGACGACCTTCCTCATCGGTCTGAGCTGAAGTGACGACAGTAATTTCCATACCGCGCACTTTATCAATCTTGTCGTACTGGATCTCCGGGAAGATCAGTTGTTCACGCAGACCAATTGTGTAATTGCCGCGCCCGTCAAATGTATCGGGCGACACACCGCGAAAGTCACGCACGCGGGGCAGACCAATGTTGATCAGCCGATCCAACATCGCCCACATCCGCTCGCCACGCAGGGTCACTTTCGCGCCAATCGCGCGCCCTTCACGCAGCTTAAATGCGGCGATGCTCTTGCGCGCCCGGGTAATCACGGGCTGCTGTCCAGTAATCGCACGCAGGTCTTCAACCGCACCATCCAGTGACCGGGGATTATCAATCGCTTCCCCAACACCGATATTCACCACCACTTTGGCGACACGCGGCACCTGCATCAAGTTTTGATAACCGAACTCTTCCATCAACTGCGGGACAACTTCATCCCGGTAGCGAGCCTGTAGTATTGGTGTAGCCATTTTTATCGCTCCCGGTCTAATCTATATCCGCATCACATTTGCGGCAGACACGTGTCTTGCTTCCATCTTCGCGGATGCGGTAACCCACACGGGTGGGTTTATCGCACGAGGAGCAAACCAGCATTACGTTCGACAGGTGGATCGGCCCTTCAAATTCGATGATCTGAGCCTGAACCTGCTGCCGGCCAGCCTGCCGCGCTTTCTGGTGTTTCTTGAGGAGGTTTACACCCTCAATCGCCACGCGATCTTCTTTAGGATAAACGGCGACAACTTCGCCGCGTTCCCCGATATCTTTCCCGGCAATCACCTCGACGGTGTCGCCTTTCTTAATTCGCTGCATTGTACTCTACTCCGTCACTCACAGGGTTTCCGGTGCGAGCGAGACAATCTTCATAAAGCCTTTGTCACGCAGTTCGCGCGCGACAGGGCCAAACACACGGGTTCCCCGTGGATTCGTCAGGTCATCCGCCAGGATCACAGCAGCGTTATCATCAAACTTGATGTATGAGCCGTCCTGACGACGATATTCCTTCGCAGTACGGACAATCACTGCTTTGACCACTTCGCTCTTCTTGAGGTTGCCATCGCTGGTCGCTGATTTCACAGTCGCCACAACAATATCACCCACGCGGCCATAACGACGGCGGGAGCCACCCAGAACCCGGATCACCAGCAGTTCACGGGCGCCAGTATTATCGGCAACAGTGAGGCGGGATTCGTTCTGAATCATGACTCTTGCTCCTCAGTTTCATCCAGGGTTACTTCACCAGCGATGGGCTCCAAAATGCGCCCGCTGTTGTCCTGAATGACGGCTTCTACAACCCAGCGTTTGGACTTGCTGATCGGCTTGCTCTCGACCAACCGCACTATTGAGCCAACCTGGATCTCATTCGATTCGTCATGCGCGTAGATTTTCTTGGTCGTGCGCACAACCTTCTTGTAAATACGGTGCTGTTTGTTAATGTCGATAGCGACGACAACCGTCTTGTCCATCTTGTCGCTTACGACACGGCCTACTAGCCGCTTGCGTTTGTTCGCCATTGCTACTCTACCTCACCTGCTGCTTGAGCCGCCGCCAATGCGCGTTCGCGCTGGACGGTCTTCAGGCGTGCGATGTCGCGTTTGGTATGGCGAATCACATCGGTATTCTCCAGCTGACCGGAGCTTTCCTGAAGACGCAGACGGAACAGCGCCTCTTTCAAGTCTTCAATTTCATCGAGGATTTTCTCGTCATCCATGTTACGAATTTCACGGACGTCCATTAGTTGACCTCCTGACCAGAAATCGCATCGATGCGCTTGATGAAGCGGGTTTTGCAGGGCAGCTTATAGCCAGCCAGGCGCAGCGCTTCACGCGCTTCTTCCTCTGAAATACCGCTCATCTCGAACAGTACGCGACCGGGTTTAATCACGGCCACCCACTTTTCAACCGACCCCTTACCTTTACCCATACGGGTTTCAGCAGCTTTCTGGGTCACTGGCTTATCCGGGAAAATGCGGATCCATACCTTACCACGGCGGCGGATGTAGCGCACCATAGTACGGCGAGCCGCTTCAATCTGGCGGCTGGTGAGCCACACAGGTTCTGTCGCCTGGAGGCCAAAATCACCAAACTGAACTTCCGCGCCCCGGTTGGCTTTGCCTTTCATGCGCCCGCGACTTTGCTTGCGCCATTTCACTCGTTTCGGCATTAACATTTCGTTATTACTCCTTACACCGGGCCGCTAGTTGTTTTCAGCGAAACCTTCAGCAGCCGGAACTTCCATCCGCAGGACTTCACCTTTGTAGATCCACACCTTGATGCCAATACGGCCAAAGGTGGTCAGCGCCTCAGCAGTGCCATAATCCACGCTCGCGCGGAGTGTGTTGCGCGGGATACGACCCTCGCTCTGCCACTCACGGCGAGCCATGTCCGAACCGCCCAGGCGACCGCTCACTTCAATACGGATGCCCTGGGCACCCTGACGCATGGCCTGGCCGATAGCGCGTTTGATGGCACGGCTGTGGCCGATACGCCGTTGAAGCTGGCCCGCGATATTCTCCGCAACCAGCGTCGAATCGAGATCAGGCTTTTCAATCTCGGTCACTTCGACGCGCACTTTCTTGCCACCAGTCAGCGACTCCAGCTGGGTACGAAGCTGTTTCACTGCCTCACCCTTACGCCCGATGACAATGCCAGGGCGTGATGTGTGGATGTTGACCAGTAGCTGATTCGGATAGCGCTCAATCTCAACACGCGAAATGCCTGCGCGCTCACCCTGCCCCTTTACAAAGCGGCGGATGGCAAAATCTTCCTGCAACAAATCACGATAACGGGTGCCTTCTGCATACCAGCGGGCATCCCAATCACGATTAACTTTTAACCGGAAACCTATCGGATGAACCTTACGACCCATTTATTAGTCCTCTTCTCGCTCTGCCAAGACGATGGTTAAGTGTGATGTCCGCCGCACACGTGGTTTATAACGGCCCCGTGCGCCAGCTTTCATACGTTTCAATGATGGTCCTTCGTCGGCAAAAATCTGCGCTACATAAAGGTCGTCACGGTTCAGATCAAAATTATTCTCTGCGTTAGCAACGGCTGAGGCCATCGTCTTGCCGACAATATCCGCACCTTTTTGCGGCATATAGGTCAGAACTGTGATTGCCTGATCAGCACCCAACCCACGCACCTTGTCACACACTAGGCGCAGCTTTTGCGCAGAGATTGAAACATGCTTAGTCTTTGCACGAACTTCCACAACGCCTCTCCTATCTCTTCTTCTTCTCGACCAGATGGCCGCGATAGGTACGCGTGGGTGCAAACTCGCCCAGTTTATGACCCACCATGTTTTCAGTCACGTAGATCGGCACATGGCGACGGCCATCATGAACGGCGATGGTGTGTCCGACCATTTGCGGGAAGATTGTGCTTGCCCGGCTCCAGGTGCGGATCACCACTTTCTTGCTTTCTTCGTTCAGCCGCTCAACTTTTTTAAGCAGCTTCGGGTCTATATAAGGCCCTTTTTTCAGTGAACGCGACATAACATTTCCCTCATTCAGTGCTGAGTTACTGAGTGCCGAGTGCCAATGCGACTACAGCACTCAAGCTCAGGACTTACTCAATCTTTAACGCCGTTTGCCCCGCCGACGAACGATAAAGCGCTCGCTGCGTTTGTTGACACGAGTCCGCTTGCCCAGGGCAGGTTTGCCCCATGGTGTCTTCGGTGCTGCCATACCGATACCGGTGCGCCCCTCACCACCACCATGCGGATGGCTGGCCGGGTCCATCGCGCTACCGCGAACGGTAGGACGCCAACCCATCCAGCGACGACGACCGGCTTTACCCAGCTTCACGTTGCCATGATCAGTGTTGCCGACCTGACCGATGGTCGCCATACAGCGCTCATGGATCAGGCGAACTTCACCACTGGGCAGACGAACCTGGGCATAGGTGCCTTCTTTCGCCAGGAGCTGCGCGGATACGCCAGCTGCCCGTGCGATCTGACCACCCTTGCCGGGCAGGATCTCGATATTGTGAATCTGCGTACCAACAGGAATTTCGCTAATCGGCAGTGCATCACCTGTGCGCAGGCTGGTATTGCCTTCGCCATTGCCAATTGTATCCCCTACACGCAGACCGAGCGGCGCAATAATGTACCGCTTTTCACCATCTTCATACTGCAACAGGGCGATACGAGCCGAGCGATTCGGATCGTACTCGACAGACACGACTTCAGCCGTGCAGTCGAACTTGTTGCGGCGAAAATCGATGATACGATAGCGACGTCTGTTGCCGCCGCCCCGATGACGCACGGTAACACGTCCGGTGTTGTTCCGGCCACCGCGCTTGCGAATCGCTTCCGTCAGCGACCGTTCTGGACGCTTGCGGGTAATTTCCTCAAAACTGTGGCCCGTCATATCCCGGCGACCTGCCGAGGTGGGCTTATAGACTTTTACAGGCATAAGCTTCTCACCTTAACTTACGGGTTAAACAACTCGATCTCGTCGCCTTCGGCCAATGTGACGACAGCCTTTTTCCATTGTCTCGAGCGCATATACCAGCTGCGCCCGCGCCGCCCACGTTTGGCCGGCATCACCATGGTATTGACTTTCTCAACCGTCACATCAAAGATCACCTCAATGGCTTCTTTGATCTGGATTTTGTTGGCATTAGACGCCACTTCGAAAACATACTGGTTCAAATCATCCGCCTGGATGCTTGACTTCTCAGTAATCACTGGACGACGGATCACGTCATAAATATGCAGATCTGGCATGATAAACTACTCCCGTCCCCAAATGCTTTTAATTACTTCCAGCGCATCCAGCGGCACCACCACCTTATCGTACTGGTGCAGGTCGCGGATGTTCAGGTAGCTGGCACGCAGTGTCCGTGCATTTGGCAGGTTGTTCACACTGCGTTGCACGTTATCATTACGATCTGCTAATAACACCAGGGTTTTGCTTTCTGTCCCGGCCAGTAATTCCAGAATGGACCGCATCTCTTTGGTCTTGGGTGTGTCAACGCTCAGGCTGTCCACAAAAACCAACTGCTCGTCGCGCAGGAGTGCGCTCAGTGCAGAACGGATCGCCTGACGGCGCATCTTCTTTGGCATCGCCTTGGTGTACTTGCGCGGGTGCGGACCATGTGCAACGCCACCACCCACGAAAATAGGAGCGCTTTGTGCACCATGGCGGGCGCGTCCAGTACCCTTCTGACGATACCATTTGGCCTTCGTCAGATTCACTTCCCCGCGATCCAGGGTATTGTGAGTACCTAAACGGGCGTTCGCCATCTGGCGTACATATGCCTGGTGCATCAGGCCCTTGTTGATTTCGACTTCAAAGATATCGGCGGGCAGATCAATCGTTTCGACCTGTTTGCCGGATTTGTTCATAACAGGAACTTGCATGGTGAATAACTCCTTCTCGCGCTACGCCGAACACTAACGGCGGCGGGTACGCGCCGGCTTGATCAGCACGATGCCACCCTTCACGCCGGGCACGGAACCGCGCACTGCGATCAGGTTACGGTCTGCATCAACGACCACCACTTCCAGGTTTTCGATGGTCACACGGTCATTCCCCATGCGCCCACTCATCCGCAGCCCTTTAATGGTGCGGCCTGGTGTGGAACCTGCACCAATTGAACCGGGGGCGCGCTCACGGTCGGACTGGCCGTGGGTCTTGGGCTGGCGATGAAAGCCATGCCGCTTGACAGTACCTGCAAAACCACGACCTTTACTGGTACCGATGACATCTACACGGTCGCCCTTGGTAAAAACATCTGCTTTAATCTGTGCGCCTTCTTCCACGTCCAGTGTTCCATTGGGGACACGGAACTCGCGCAGATAACGTAAAGCGGGCAAATTATTACGACGCAAATGACCCAGTTGGCCCTGTGTCAGGCGCTTTGGCTTGGTTTCGCCAAAACCGAGCTGGACCGCCATATAACCATCACGCTCTGCCAGACGCACCTGCGTCACGTAGCAGGGACCAGCCTCGAGCACGGTTACGGGAATTACGTTGCCGCTCTCGTCAAAAATCTGGGTCATGCCCACTTTTTTGCCAATGATGCCCTTCATACTTGCCTCCACAGGGGATGCTTGCGCACACACTGCGCATCGTCATACATGATGCAGAGCCCCTTCGTAAATCACTATGCGAATTGGCGGGTTAAAAATCCGCGTACGCGTCAATCAAATTTTGATCTCAATATCCACACCGGCTGGACCATTCAGACGCATCAGGGTATCAATCGTCTTGCTGTCCGG
>JAIOHN010000355.1 GCA_019912985.1 Anaerolineae bacterium
CTTACTGCCGTAGCCTTTGTGACGCACTTTCTCCAACGCCACCAGGTTGTAGACCCACAGATGCCGCCCCTGATGAAAATTGATTGCGATTTCAACACCGACAATCGCCACAACTTCCTCATCCTCGCGCACACCAAACATCCGATACCCTCGCCGCCGCATCACCCACAGGAGATCGAAATATTCATCCTCATCCAGGTGCGGGCGCAGTTCCTTTAAAACGGGAAAAGCTGCTCGGAATTCATCCTCTGTCTGTAGTTCCACAATCTTCATAAAGCCAGGGCCGCCTCCACTGCCAGCCAGAATACTTTTTCACGGGTCGATGCTTGCTTATGCCAATCCCGATGATCCCAGGTATCGCCGCTAAGATCATCGCCGCTGTATAGAATCTGCGCGAAAAGGACATCCCGAAAGGCAGCAACCGCAAAAAAAGCGGCGGCTTCCATTTCAACTGTCAGGCAGCCTTCCTCGCGCCGGAGCTGGATTTTTGCGGGCGTCTCACGGTAAATACCGTCGGTCGTCCAGGTTTTGCCCATCACGTAAGGCACCTGATGCGCTTGAAGCACTTTCTCGATGGCTGCAACACCATCCGGGTGCGGCGCAACCTCACGCGAGGGAGCCAGATAGTGATAGGAGGTGCCTTCATCACGAACTGCGCTCACCGGAATCACGACATGCCCCAGCGCCAGTTCGCGATTTAGAACGCCCGCACCGCCGCAGGCGATAAACTGCTTGCAGCCCAGCGCGATCAACTCTTCCAGAAATGCCCCGGCCAGCGGTGCGCCCACACCGGGATGCACCACGACCACCTGCTGGCCGTTCTGCTCAAGGATATAAACCGGGTTATGACCAATCTCACTGCCCAAACGATGCGCCACTCTGGCTTTGCCATCGCCACATACCGCCTGAATCGCTTCCTGGAAAAAGCACAGGACACAGCGCGTAGGAACACCCGGCAGTGGGCGAACGGTTTGCGAAGGCTCGATAAACGCCTGTGGCGATTGGTCAAATTCCAGAATAGGATAATCCCGCTTCACTTCGACTCCTCAGCTAAAAACGCCTCTAGCTGCGCGGTATGCTCGTGGCAGACTTTGGTTAATTCACTGATCCATTCCAGATAGCGGCTGTCACTCATCAGCACCACTGGCTTCAACCGGGCCACGCGGAAGCGAAAAACATCCACCAAGCCACGCAGTTCACCGAGTGTAGCGCTCCAGCTGAGGCCCTCTCGCTCCTTCAGCGAACGCTGGTCAAACGCATCCGAGTCACGAAAGGTGTGATTGCTATCCCCGGTTTCAAACTGGGTATAACGTCGAAGCGCTTCACTGATCCAGCCGCTGCAATGGGCCAACACCTGTCGTGCAGACCAGTCGCCACAGGCCCCGGGTTTCTCCGTCAGATCGGCAGGATAACGCTCAGCAACCGCAAACAGATCGCTGTAGGCATCCAGAAATTGTTTGAGATACACATCACGTTGTTTCATACCGGTTGCCCTAACCTCTCGAATGAAAAACGCCCCTTCCGGCATAGAAAGGAGCGCTGTTGGTTCTTGCGTTTGGACTCCTCATCGACCAGGCCGTGCCTGCCGGATTTGGCACCTTCCCGACGCTTCGGGGGTTGCCGCGAGTTCATAGGGCCGTTCCCTCCCTCGCTCTTGATGAGACGGTATTCGATTGGTGTGATCGTATCACGATAGAATAAGTGAGTCAAGCAAAGCAGGTAGGAATTACATTAATTCTTCCGCCTGAATCGACAACGGCGACTTCAGGTCGCCGTTGTCGATGTAACGCTGCCAGAACTCTGGAGGAAAACTCTGGTTAAATGTCGACGTACAGGCGGAATTCGTACGGATGCGGGCGCATAGCCACAGCTTCCGCTTCGTTTTCGCGCTTGTAGGTGATGAAGGTTTCGATAATGTCTTCGGTAAACACGCCACCCTTGGTCAGGAAGTCGTGATCGGCTTCCAGTGCGTCCAGCACCAAACCCAGGCTGCCCGGGACTGTAGGAGTCTCACCAGGATGCTCGTACAGGTCATAATCTGCCGAATCACCGGGATCAAGCTTGTTCTGAATACCGTCCAGGCCAGCCATGAGCAGTGCAGGCAGGGCATAGTAACCATTGGCTGCCGGGTCAGGGAAGCGGGTTTCAATACGCTTGGCCTTTGGACTCTGGCTGTAAACCGGAATACGGATCGCTGCTGAGCGGTTACGGTTGGAGTACACCAGGTTCACGGGTGCCTCATAACCGGGGACCAGACGACGGTAGCTGTTGGTGGTCGGCGCGCAGAAGGCCAGCAGTGCAGAAGCATGCTTCAGGATACCACCGATGTACCACAGTGCGGTCTGGCTAAGATTGGCATAGCCATCGCCAAAGAACAGGTTCGTGCCATCTTTCCACAGGCTCTGATGCACGTGCATACCGGAGCCATTTTCCTCAAATAGCGGCTTGGGCATGAAGGTTGCGATGAGGTCATTACGGATCGCCACATTCTTGATGATGTACTTATACAACTTCATCGTATCAGCCATCTCGAGCAGCGGCTTATATTTCAGGTCGATCTCGGCCTGTCCGCCACCACCTACTTCGTGGTGATGCACTTCGACATCAATACCGGCAGCCATCAATGTTTCCACCATCTGCGCGCGCACGTCATGCGTCTTGTCCAATGGCGGCAGTGGGAAATAGCCTTCTTTAATACGATTCAGATAGGACAGCTTCGGTTCTGCACTGGCGGTGTTCCAGAAACCTTCGTGTGAGTCAACTTCGTAGTAGCTCTTGTACTCAGTTGTCTCGTAACGGATGTTGCTGAAAATGAAGAACTCCAGTTCCGGGCCGAAGTAAGCGACGTCGGCGATGCCAGTGTCCTTCAGATATTCCTCGGCGCGCCTGGCGACACCGCGCGGGTCGCGTCCGTAGGGTTGGCGCTCAATCGGATCGTACACATCGCAGACAAAGGCCAGTGTCTTTTTCGCATAGAAGGGATCAATAATGGCGGTATCCAGATCAGCGAACAGGATCAGGTCGGACTGGTCAATGCTCTGAAAACCACGAACACTCGAACCGTCGAAGCCGAAACCGTCTTCAAACAATCCTTCATCGACACTGCCAATTGGCAGGCTGAAGTGCTGGACCATGCCACGAATATCTGTAAAACGGATGTCAAGCTCTTCGACACCAGTTTCATTTGCCCATTTCAACAACGCTTCTGGCGATGCTTTGGCCTCTGCTGGTGGAACCAAAGTTGTCATCATGCAACTCCATTAGTACGTTTTAACCAAATTTTACTGAATGGCGATATTATATGAAGAACATGGGCGATTTCCTGTTGTAAAAATCACCAAAATTTAGAAGTCTTATATAGCTATTTATCACAATATCCTGATGAAGTGCCGTAAATCCATCATATTTTCTTGTTAATTTGCACAACATTTCAGCAAAACTTACGGAAATGATTCGTGTTTCTTGTCACCTGAACACATCCCTGCACAAAAATTTTCCTAAATGCGCAAAATTTATTAGAATTAAAGGTGCAGGAA
>JAIOHN010000356.1 GCA_019912985.1 Anaerolineae bacterium
CCTCAATGGGTGGTAGGTGTAAATGGCCAGGACGAAGTCGCGGGTCTCCCTGTCGCCGGCGTAATCCCGCAGGTACATCTCGCTGCGGCTGATATTGTTGTAGACGGCGAGTATCTGCCCCCTGGATAGTCGCCGTACCTCGCAAACAACCAGGCCAGCAGGTCCGGCTGGGGCATTTCCTCCGAAAGCCGCTCCTCGACCTCGATCGGATCGAGCAACCGGGCGGTTGTCTCGTCCTCGTCGCCGGGAAGAACCAATGGTTCCGGCTCCAGGCGCGAGTCGGCGAAAAGCCCCTCGAGGTATTCCAATAGGGAACGCGCCGAAAACAGGCTCTCGGCCCGCCATCGCGCGATCGGGATGGTTTCCCTGAAGGGTAGGCTGGCAACCCCTTCCCGCCCCACGGCGTCGAGGACCTTGTTGGCGGCCGCGGCGAATGCGCTGTCCCTGCGCAGCTTCTGGTAGAGGGGCAGGATGTCCTTGAGGGATGCCGTGAAGTGTTCGTACGCATCCCTTCTCAACCGCGCCACTCGGCGCCTCAGGGTGGCAAGCAGGTCTGGGGCGTGGTAGTCGCTTGCGAGCGCGTCAAGGCCATGCCGGGTGACATCAAGCAAGCGGGAGAGCGCCTTGTCCATGGGGCCGCCAACGTCGATGACGGTCCTCATGGGCTCAACGTGCCTCGTATAGAGGAGGTGGATCACGTTGTAGCGCTGGCGGGTCGTCCGGTTGTCCTCGCGAGACTTGATCGACATCACTTCGTTCTCGATCGCTTTCCTGTTGTCCTGGCAAAGCGATCGGATGCTCTCGATGATTCCCGGCAGCCGATTGTGAGCGGTTTCGAACAACAGCCCCCCGGCGCCCGCGTCCCGGTCGTCGATCGCCCTGCGCAACTCGTCCGTATGGAATTCGAGTTCCTCGATCATTGGCATGAGCGCCCCAGGGGAGGTCACGCGCTGGCGTTGGGACAGGTAGCGAATGAACTCTTCGACTTGCGCGACGAGCTCGAAATAAGCTTCGGAATCCGGGGAATGTTCGATCAGACCGACATCCTTCAACTGCGAGAGCAGCTGGTCGGCGCCCCTCGTCTCGTCCGGCGCCCGCAGCCGCAGGAGCTCCCGGAACTGGGCGACCGTAAACGAAGACAGCCCCCTGCGCACCACCTCGTCGAGAAGACGGTAGTGCTCTGCCGCAAGTCGAAGCAGACGCTCAGGAGTCATGCCACTTTTTTAGGTGTGCGGACTGGCGGCCGTTTTCTCTGTCCGTTGAAGCCGATCGATCTCGGCCGCAATCAGCGCCCCGGCGCGCACTAGGTCGCGCAGTTGCCCTTTCGGCTTCCACTCCTTGCGGTCCCACGGCCACATGCGCTGAATCATCTGTTGCGCAGCTTCCGGTTGGCTAGATGCCTCAAAATCGCCGCGCTCAATCGTTTCACGACAGGCGGCGTTCGCCGCATAGCATGCGCCCGCCATCGCCATGTCTCCGGGGTAATGGCCGTCGTCGTGTTCTGGCGTCCAGCCCTCGTGCTCAATCTGCCGCTGGCGTTCCGCCGCAATCAGTTCTGCTCCGGTCATTCTGTTTCTCCTTTCATTGAGCTGATGGCCGGCACGATCCGGACACTCCTGGCATTGGCCAGGCGATGTTCGAGGCGTGGCGTCCTCATGCGTTTGGGTTGTGGCCTACTGCAACATATCTGATTTCGTTGGTTTGCCGATCACGCCAGGCGTCGCCGGCAAAGTCGTCGCCGCGTCCTATGCGCTTGTCGCTATCCGGTTCGCGAATGTACCGCTCCTGTTCCGCCAGTCCCAGCCGGCGCAGATTGGCAATCACCGCCTGCTCTCCGGCGTGAATTTGCGCCCTACGAATGTCATCCAGCAGCGCCATGACAACCTCCCCCGCCATCCACAAGGCTGCGACGCCGATTCCGGCCACCACACTTAATACACACGCAAGCGTCGTCGTCGTCCGCGACGATGTCGTTGCCGCAGTCCGGGCAGCGCCCCACCCGGATAGCGGCCGCTCCGGGGGCATGCCCAATGATATTCTGCCCACTGGCTCGTGGCATGAGCCAGTGGGCCAGTTTGGCAAGCCATTTTTTGAGCTTGCGACCTGTTTCCGACTTGTTCTGGTCTGCTATCTGCCATTTGTTCGACATATTGCGCATAATATACACAATACAGACCATGCCCGGCAAGGAAGGAATTTCCAGAGTTGGGAGATGAATTGATGCGTCGATTGATGCAAGCTGCAACAAACCGGCTTGCCAATGGCTCATCACGCCGGTGGCTTTATAACGGGATTGGATTGTCCGTACGCCATATACCGGCAGCGCTTCGCTGACCTCACCCCCATCACATAGGTGTTTTGCTAGTGCAAACAGGTGATTGCCGAGATATCCCCTTCTTGCTCAAATCAACCTCCCTCTGAGGAAACCGCCCTGTCGGCGCCGCCGCCTTCGATGGTTGAGCGTACCCACTGAAAGCCGAGATCCTCCATGGCTTTCACCCGTTCGGGCGTCAGCCCGGAAATCTTCAACCTGTAGTCGCGCCTTCGGTTCCTGCACCATCGGCCAAGCTCGACACCGTCGTTTGTGACATAGGATTTGGGAACGTTGGCGTGACCGTTCCTGGCCTTGAATTCGGCGAGCAGACGCAGGTGTTTCGCAAAACTGCTTTCCAGCACACTCCACTTGAAACCCAGCTTCTCGAGTCTTTTCGCTCGATCATGGGATAGGCGCCCGACTTTGTGATCGTTCCTAAGCTTATGGCTCCAGACACCAAGGGAAACTCCATCCGTGGTTACGTTATTCCTCGATATATCCACTGGCCGAATTCATTCTTGAATGCGCATAGGAGCCGAAAACTTTCCTCGAACTGGGCTTCGAGTACATTCCATTCAAAACCCAGTGCTTCGAGCGCCGCAATTCGCTCTTCGGCCAGAATGCCCTCACGATATTCTCGACGGCGAGAGACGCACCACAACCCAAGAGCAACGCCCTCATCGGTCTTGTGGTTACGCGGCACAAGAACATGTCCATGCATTTTCTTGAATTTCTTCAGAAGGTCGAAATTCCGCTCGAAGGCGGCGTCATGAACGTGCCACTTGAATCCAATGGCTTCCAGCGCCGCTATTTTCTCCTTCGACAAACGCCCGCTTCTGTAGTCGCGACGCTGCGTTGAGCACCAGCCTCCGAGCCTGAGCCCGTCTTCAGTCACGTGTTTGCAAGGCACATCGGGATGACCATTTCTCTTGACGAATTGCTCGAGAACCGCGCACATACTGTCCCAAGGTTCAGAGAGAACTTCGACGCAATGCGCGGAAATCGCCCGCCGCAGCATCGCCAGATGCTCGTCCGGCCCGATGAATTCCACAAAATCCAAATCGAGATGACGGCTGCCGTTTGAAGACGCTTGCTGCCGGGTCTTTTCACGCAATGCGGAAGCAACCGATTCGTCGTTATCGCAAAGCGCCTGCAGTACGCTCCATACGCCGTCGTAGCTGCTGCCGAGCATCGCCGACTGAATGCTGTGCGGATCGACCTTGCTGATATAGATCGGAAGCAGGACATAGCCGTGGGCCTTCCCTTCATGGCGCCGCAGTACCCGACCGATCGCCTGAACAATGTCCAGTTTGCTTTTCCGGGGAGACAGGAACGCCACCATATCCATCGCTGGCACGTCGACCCCCTCTGTCAGGCATCGAGCGTTGGTTACAAGCGCGGTCGGCGAGCTTGCGAAGGCGTTCATGACTTCGGAACGCTTTCGTGTGAGCATTGCCCCGTTGACATGCATCGCCGGAATGCCCAGCTCACCGCGTATTCCCGGGGCAAGCGAAAAGCGCATCGCCGACTGCACGGATTCGTGGAACGTCAGCACCTTCGACAAACCGAATTTCTCCATGGCCTTCCGAATGGCGATCGCATGTGCCAGCGAAGCCTTGTCCCCTTTGTCGAGATCAACTCCGTTGAGGGATATCTCCCTCGAGATAGTTTCGTCATCGACAGTGCAAACGACCACGCGATAGTCGGAGATCATTCCCCGCTGGATTGCCTGGCGCATCGAAAGGCTGTATGCGATCGAACCATATGCCGCCTCATCATCCATTGAATACGCGCCGATCCTTTTGCAGGATCCTGTCAAATGTTTCGGAGTCGCGGTCATGAACAGCCGTTTCCGGATGAGGGTCCCGGAATCGTTCAACGGAATATTGAACGGCCCCTCCCTTCCCGCGGTGCGATGCGCCTCCTCGAAGACCCCGAGGTCAAATGCGAAATTCTCAGGACAACCGGACGCCACGACATCGCACGACTGATACGTGGAAAAGATGACAAACGTCCGATGGTCCTGAGTTGAGCACCCTTCCAGCAGGAATCGCCTCACGGTCTGCACACTCGTCGTGACCGCAGAACCCCCAAGCTCACGCCTGAGTTGTGCGCCGGTCACGACGAGTGCGTCCTCCTCGAACTGGTCTACGGTCTCGTCGGAACATACGCACAAATAACTGATGCCGTCAGGGAAGGCTGCCGCCTTCCAATAGGGCAGCGTCTGGCGAACCAGCGCAAGCGATGGGAGATACACCACGATCATTCTTGCCCCAAGCCGGATTGCTACCTCCGGCCCAACGCGCGTCTTTCCAGTCCCGCATGCCATGATGATCTGCGACTTGTCCATGGAGGACAGGGATTCGACGGCGGCTGTTACAGCTTCCGCCTGTTGCGGCATGAGCGGAGGAAGCGCGACATCAGTAGTAAGGACGTGGATGTCGATTGGCGCGCCGTCGCGATGAGGCGGGTTTTCGATAGCCTGCCCGGATTCCCTTTGCAGACATTGCGAGGACGAGTCAATCGACACGCCGGATTCGGAATCGCCCATTCCAATGTAACCAGACGGGAAATAGCGCCTTTCTTTCTGGCTGGGCGAAACAACAAGGAATCCTTGCCGCAACAGTTTGGAAAGAGATCGCGCTATTTCAAGACGTGTTTCGCAGCAGTCGGCGCATTGGCGATAGATATCCTGAGCAGTCAGCCTGCCGGGCGCTGCCCGAACGCACGCGAGAACCGCATGACCCAAGTCATCAATGGCTTCGTCGCTAACCAAGCCGACCTGTGAAGGATACGCCAGGCCTTGCGTGCGTATTGTCCTCTGCAGACTGGAAGCTGAAGCCACCACGATTGCACTCCTTAACATTCTGTGAATTACGCACAATGATAACGATACAGACTTATCGCAGCAAGAAAAACCGATGGCGGCGGACAGCCGATCCAGCACAAGTTCTCAATTAGCGAAACAATATTCTCATTTATCGAAAATTTTCCAGGGCGTCAGCGCTTCATGCCCACGGAAAGTTTTCGATAATGTAGACTTTGGTTACCGGTAATGTAGAAAATCCCGGAAGCGCCCAAACGGGAACGGTGGTGGTGCTGGTTGACAAATAGCGACCCCAGAACGGAATCGTGGTTGACGAATCGGCTATCTGGCACAAAACCCCTCGATCAATCAGGATAGGTGCCAGCCGAAATTCTCAAATAGCGAAATTCTTATTTAATTCTGCAAAATTCTTACTTAGCAAAAAATCAGCCCGCTTGCCGTCAAGGCGAGAATCGGTCTGATCGCTCGCCACGCTGCTCCTCCATCCACGTCTCCCAGCTCAGCCCATCGAGCATATCCCGCACTGTCGCCGGCGGCACTTCCGGGACGCCGGCGAGTTCCGTCAGCAGGTTGGCACTGGCGCCGCGGCATTCCACCGGAAAAGCCTTGGCGCCGGCCGCCAGCAGCCAGATCGTCCTCGTGATTCCGTTCGTGAGATCGACCCACGGCGGGCCGCCCTCTGGCTGCCGCCACGCGCTCGGCAGGGCGAGCGGCACCGGATCTGGCCGGCCATGCCGGAAGCCTTTTTCGGCGCCGGCGAATTTGTAGTCCTTCCTCCAGCCGTCCGGCGACAAACGGGCGATATCGCTGCGCTCGCCGGGCGTAGCCCGCCAGGCGGCAAGGAACCGCGCCGCATCGACGATGACAACCCAGCGGGAATCGTCGCCGGACGCGCTCTCATCCACCCTCATGAATGCGGTCCCGGCCAGATCCGTGTCCATCTCGTATATCACGCTGCCGGTTGTCTTGCCGAACAGGAACGTTCGATCGACGATCCTGACC
>JAIOHN010000357.1 GCA_019912985.1 Anaerolineae bacterium
GGGAGTCAGTTCCAGCGTATGGACTGAAATCAAACGCTCCCAGGGGTTATGCGCCGCCAGATAAGCGCCATATTCGCGGACTTCATCCGCCGAAAACGCCTCCTGCCATTCCAAGGAGAACACAAACATGGTGTAGCTGAAGGCCGAGAGGCGCGCCATGCCATAGCGCAGCAAGCGCTCAATCTCCGCCGAAGAGAGCGAGCCAAAGTCGCTGTCATCGGCCAGGAACCACATCTCGGTCACAATATCGCGCTCACCAAAGCGCCGCACATATTCGTCATAAAGCGCCCAGCGCGCGAGATCCATCTGCGTTTTATCGTTGTCTTCGGCAGTGCCAACCCACGGCGTCACCGACTGGCTGCTGTAATCATCCTTGTTGGCAAGATACAGATTCACCTTGTTCACGCCATGAAAATCCACCTGCGCTTCAAAGATGGCGTCGCGCATTTCATCGGTGGTCGTTTCGCTGGTAAAGGTGTGGGTCGAGCGCAGCCCATTGCGAAAATCTAAAAAGTTGCCGATGAGATAGACATAATCGCCGTCTTTGTATCGAAAATGGCGGCCTTCAGCCACAATCGGGCCGTTGTGATCGCTCGGCGTGGCCTCAAAGCTGCCGGAAAGCCCTTCCAGCTCAGGGTCAACGACGTCATCATCACCGGGGATGGTTCGCCATGCCCACTCGCCGGGGACATCCGGCGTGATGCGGGCCTTCCAGACATTGCCATCCTGCCCGCCGTCGCCGTCGCCATCATAGAAGCCATCCATCTTAAAGGTGCGCCCTGCCGGGTCAGTGAGTTCCAGCCGCAACAAATAGGTGTCAAACGGATTTTCCGGCAGCTCGGCAGACGTAAACGCCAGCTCCAACGTCTCATGCACGGGTACGGAGGTATCGCTTTGTTCGTTTTGATCGTCTTGCGCGAGTGAGAGAATAGGGGAGGGAAGTAAAACGCAGAAAATGACTGCCAGATGCCTGAATATTCTTATATGCACAAACTGCTCCTGCCATGATCAAAGGGGGTTGAACTCAGGTTCTGGTAAACGGAACCGAGATTCAGCTTCGACAGCCCGACATCAGCGCCGGGCTGTCCCATCATCCATCACTTATTTCTGGACGTAGCCGTTGGCGATGTACCATTCGTAAGTGCGTTTCAAGCCGGTTTCGAGATCGACTTTCGGCGCATACCCCAGCTCTTTTTGGGCTTTCGAGATGTCGAAGGCCCGCACCTGGCGGAACCAGTCGACACGGCGTGGGAAAATGGGCGGCGAAATCTTGAAGGGCTTGCAAGCCGCTTCGACCACCACCGATACCGCGCGGATCGGCCAGAAGGGCAGGTGCATAATCTGGACATCAATGCCCATCGTCTTGCCCGTGGCTTTGACCAGATCGTTCAGCTCGTAGTATTTCGCATCCCCGATGAGATAGGTCTGGCCGATGGCCTCTTCTTTTTCACCAGCCAGCACCAGCGCATCCACCAGATTGTCAATGTACAGCGGATGATAGGTGGCTTTGCCATCACCAAACATCGGGAAACGGCCTGAAGCACTGTTCTTGAAGAGCATCACCCAACGCTCAGGGTCGCCGGGGCCGTAGATGGCTGCCGGGCGCACAATGCTGACCTTCAGCCCCTGCTTGATGAATTCCTGCGCGACCTTTTCCCCTTCGTACTTGGTGTACTGGTAATAATCTGCCGGGGTGATCGGGGCCTGCTCATTGGCCGGTGGGTTATCGACATTGCCATGCACGCCGCAGGTGCTGCAATACACAAAGCGCTCGACATTGTGATGCTGGGCGGCTTCCAATAGATAGCGCGTGCCTTCGACATTCACGTTCCAGTACACTTCTTTCGGAAGGTTGATTTTCCGAAAAGCAGCGGCCAGATGCTGGATGAGGTCACAGCCTTCCGCGAGCTTGAACATCAGATCACGGTCGGTCACTGAGCCAATAGTGATTTCCGCACCCAGATCTTTGATTTCCTGGTAAAAATAACCTTCCTGGTTATCGACCACGACCACATCATGACCGTCTGCGATAAGTCTTTTGACCAGATGGCTGCCGGTAAAGCCAGTGCCACCGGTTACGAGAATGCGTTTTTTTTCTGTCATAGCACCCTATTTCCTTGCGTACCCTTGATTTATTTTGTTGCTTTTGCGCGGACAATAAGAACATACCCTGATCTGAAGAACAGAAGTTTATCCAACTGGGAAATCACCCAGACGAAGGGATAAATCAGAGCATACAACTTAAACATAGATTGATTGGCATGAAGGTCGTCATCGGTGACGATGTGACCCTTCTGGCTGGCCCCCTGCTTATTACGCTTGACGAAGGCGACCGCCTGCCGGATGAGTGTATCAATAAACTCCGAAAAGAACTTTGAATAAGTATGGCCTTTTTCGATCACAAACTTGCCATCAAGCAGCGTCGTGAGCGTTTCCATGCTGTAGCCGGGACGCACATGACCATGCAGCGCGTCGGTCTGGCCGATCGCCAGCCGCAGCTTGCGCAGCAGACTGTGCTTGATATGCGGCACATTGATCACCAGCACACCGCCCGGTTTCAACACACGATACACATCTTCAATAAATTCCCGGTCGGTATGCACATGCTCCAGCAGGTCGACAATCACCACGCGGTCCAGGCTCTCGCTTTCGAAGGGCAGGCTGCGGCCATCAATCTGATAGACCTCATCCCCGACCATCAGCCGGATCACCTGCACCGTTTCCTCGCTCAGATCGGCACTTTTCCACACGCCGCCGCGCTGGCGCAGCAGATAACTGACCACGCCATTATCCGCGCCAATATCCAGGCAGTGGAGGCCATCGGTCGGCCCAAGCATGGAAACGATGGCGTCATACTTCCGTTGTTTGAGAACCGACTTCTGAAACAGACGCAGCAAGCTGTTCTGCTGCGGCGTGGCCTTCATCATGGCCTGATCCAGGGAAGTTTCCATAAACATCCTCGATTTCTTTTTGCATACGAGCGGGCTGCCAGCCCAGCGCCTGCGCCATCGTCTGAGCACAGCGCTCAACCACCGGCACGCCGGGATGTCCTGCGCTGCCCAGTTCGGTGCGGCGGAAGATAATATCACTCAGGTGCTGCGCCATTTCCTCATGAACACCGTACAGCGTCTGCGCTTCGGCCAGCGCCAGCGCTTCGGTTTCAGGCCGCAAGTCCTCAAGCGGTGTGGGCAGGTAATTGAGCACACTGGCATACTGGCTGCCATAGTTATACACCAGTGACCTGACTGCGCCTTCGCTCAGATTGGCGGCATGGCGCTTCACCGCATCGGTCAGGAATGTCTCAAAGGGCTGCGTATTGCCGCCTACCAGCGGCGTCTTGTGGGAATTGGTTTGAGGCCGGTGCCGTCCCCAACGATCAAACACGTAATCCATCACCGCCCCGGCCACCTGGCGCGCCGTCGTATATTTCACGCCGACCACCGATACCACGCCATCCACATGATCTTCACGATGGTCGAAGATGTGATAATGCTTGACCATCTGCACGTCCTGCGGATCTTCGCTGCGCTTGGCCGGGAGCAATCCCGCCTGCACAAATGTCACATCCTCAAGCGTGAGTTTTTCGGCCCCATAAGCGGCATTGAAATCATCCAGGAAATTCTGGATTTCCTCGGGTGTCACCTGCCAGTCATCCGGATCGCCATCGAAGGGTAGATATTCCGTGCCAATCATCGAGTGACCGCGCCAGGGTGCTGCAAACAGCAGGCGGCTCCCGCGCTTGATCAGCGCGTCGGCATCCTGAAAGCGCTTGGGGGCGTTGATCCCGACCGCATATTCACCGAATAACAGAGGCCGCACCACCACGTTAAACGACTTGGTGAGGCGCATATCGGTGGCAGGCGGGCGCTTTCCCAACAGCTCCAGCATCATATCCGACCACGGCCCGACAGTATTGATCACCAGCTTCGACCGGATTTCGTAAGTATCGCCCGTGAGCTGATCCACCGCCTGAACGCCGACCACCTTGTTACCACCTTCGCGCAGGAAATCGGTCACCCGGGCGTAATTCAGCAGGGCAGCACCTTTCTGAGCCGCCGACAGCAAAAAGTTGAGCACCAACCGCTCTGAGTTGTAAACCTGAGCATCGGTGAAGATGGCCGCGCCAGTCAGCCCCTGAGGCGGGAACTGCGGCAGGCGGCGCAGGCATTCCTGCTTCGAGATGGTGTAGCCGTTCGGAATATGCTTATCAGCAGGCATTCCCTGATTGCGATCAAAGCTGAGGATGTCATTCGCCAGCAGGGCCATCGTCATCAGCTCGCGGCTTTTCATGCCGTGACCGTATGTTGGCACCAGAATCGGCAGCGTGTGAACCAGATGCGGCGCAATCCGCATCAGCGTGGTGCGCTCTTTGATGGATTCCCGCATCCGTTTGAAATCGGCATGTTGCAAATAGCGCAGCCCGCCGTGAATGGTTTTGAGGCTGTTGGCGGAAGTCGCTGAGCAAAAATCGTTCATCTCAAGAAGCGCGACGGACAGGCCGCTCAGGGTTGCTTCCCATGCCAGCGCTGCCCCATAGACACCGCCACCGACAATCACCAGATCAAATGTCTGGCCGGTCAATAGCTCAGGATTTCGCTTTAACATGGTTTTTTATACACCCACACTTTCGCTGTGACCCATTAGCTGTGACGCAGCGCATGGCTTGGCTTATTGCTCACCAGCTTCGCGCTCATCCAATCCAGCATTTCAGTCAGCGTGTTACAGAAAATCGTGTAATTATGCTTCCGGGCGATCAAATCTTTGCCGTTCTCGCCCAGGCGTTTGCGCAAATTTTCGTCACTGACAAGCTGCTTCAGTCCTGCGGCATACGCCGCAGGCTCGGCATCCGTCAGCATCGACGTCTCGTGATCCAGCACCTGGGTATGCGTCCAGAGATCGGTCGCCAGCACAGGTTTGCCGCTGTCTAAATAGGAATAGATTTTCATCGGCGTGTTGTTGCCTTTGATGCGCGGCGACAGCAGAATGTCGGCCTGCGCCAGATAACTCGCCAGATGCGCGATCGGCCTCGGCCCCAGGAGGTGAACCTGTGACTCAATATTCAGGCTGCGCGCCTTCTCGGTGTATTTCTGGATGTCGGCAGCATTCCCGCCGATCACCACCACATCCACCGGTGGGTCAGTCTGCTTGACCAGCGCTAGGCTGTCCAGCAGCAGGTCAATGCCCTGATAAGGCTCCAGATTGCCGACATACAGTGCCATCAACCCCTGAATGCCAAGCTGCGCCCGCAGGTCTTCATCCGTCTGGCTGTTACTGTCATTCGGCAGCGGGACATCGTGCAGCATGAAAATCTTCTGCGCCTGACCCGATTTCGCAATATCACCCAGCGCATCGCACACCGGGACCACTGCCGCCGCCTGCCGGATGACCATTTTCTCCATCCGTCGCAAAAACGGTGCCAGCGGCTGAAGTTTGGGCTTGGTGTCAATCATCTGCTGCACTAGCGACGAGTCCATGTCGTAGATATACGGGATACGCCACAGCACCTTAATCAGCAGGGCGAAGAACACCCCTTCCTCAACCGCATGCACCACATCATAACGATTCTTGCGCAGCAGATTGAGCACCACGAAAAACAGCAGGAAATCGCAGGCCAGCTTCTTGGCGGAGAAACCGGGGCGAATGTTGCTGAGAAAAGACAGGCTTTTAATCCGGTACAGCCGCATGTGGTCAAGCTGGAAATCTGTGCCTTCGTGATAGGTCGCCACATCGACTTCATGCCCCTGCTGCGAGATGACTTCCAGCATCATTTTGATGGCAATCGGTGAGCCGCGCTCCTGGTAAAGCGGTTGTGGTGCGATATACAGGATTCGCATAGTTATTTCCCCTCTCGGACCACTTTCAAAATGACCGGGGAACCCAGCACGGATGTGAACCCCATCAAGCGGCTGACCCGCTCGGCTGCCGATGAAATGCTCACCTGTTCCAGCTTGCGGTGCAGCACCATCGGCAGGAAGAACTGCCGGAAGTGATCGCTGTAAGCAAAACCCTTCTGCTTAAACATATCAACCACTTCTTTCTGACGAAAACAGGTATAAGTACGGGTGTTTCCCTCAAGATTTTTCTTATATTTAAAAAGCAGCGGCTGGATGTAATTAATACTCTGGACTTCAGGATAATCCAGAATAACCGCTTTGCGGGCGACTCGTGCCAGCTCCGCGAGAAATGGCTGCCAATGAGTGACATGCGGCAGCAGCCGGTAGCTGAGCACCACATCAAAACTCTGGTCGTCATAGGGCAGATGCAGCACATCCCCGATTTCAAAACGGCATTGACCCGCATCCACGAATTGCTGGATACGGTTTTTGCAGCTTTCATCGCTGCCAGTCACCGTCAGATTGTAGTGATTCTCGATCAGGGCTTTGGTGACCTGCCCGTGACCGCCGCCGACATCCAGCACCGTTGCCCCAGGGTAGGGCTGGAGGAAGCGCAGCGTGGTTTCCTCCTGTACCTTCAGAAACCAGTCGCCCACTTCACCAGCGAAACGCCGCGCATAATCATCGGATGACGTTTCAATGTCTGCCGTTTCAAGAAAACTTTCCACTGGTTTAGCCTTTGCGATTTCGTTCAAGTGCTTCTGTGAATAACTTAACAATGCAACCTTGCTGCGGCCTTACGCTTTTTTGCCCGCAAAATGGCACGAATCAGCCACAAATCAGGCAGCAGAGCGCTGGCGAGATTGCACCAGCGCTCTGTAGAAATCACTTATGCAGGTACGGACTGGCGCAGTTCCAGTTGACCGTTGAGGTCGTCAATCGACTGACCATCAATAAACATGCGGTACCACAGCTCCATATTCAGCAGCAGCCACAGGCGGTAATTATGGTCCACCGTCCCCTGAACATGCTCGTCCAGCAAATTGAGCATGGCCGCTTTCTGGAAATAACCTTCTTCCACCAGCCGCGACTCAGAGAAGATGTCGCGGGTCAGTCCTTGCAGTTCGTTACGGAACCAGTAGGCCAGCGGGAAGCTGAAGCCCTGTTTGTGCCGGTCAATCAGTGTATCCGGCAGATAACCGCGCGCCGCTTCACGCAGCGCATGTTTGAGCCGCCGTCCTTTGAGCTTGACATTGGTCGGAATGCGCCCCACGAACTCGACCAGTTTTTGATCGACATACGGTGAACGGCCTTCCAGACTGTGCGCCATCGTCATGCGGTCGCCAACTGTCAGCAGGTGATCGGCCAGCCGCGTTTTGACATCGGTATACAGCATTTTGTCGATCGACTGCTGCGCGACATCCGAATTGAAGTAGCGCAGCAAATACTCCGCTGCATCCTGATGGCCCAGTTCTTTCCACAGCGACTCGGAATAGAGGGTTTCCTTGTGCGACTGACCAAAACGCAGGAAACTGGCGCTCTGCGCATAGCGTTCGCCGTCCGACGTTTCGGACATCGCCACCATCCAGCGCAGTTTCTGAACGCGGTTGTTATAGCTGAAGTCATCCGCCAGCATCCCGATCATGGGTTCCACCACCGCTTTACGCAGAGGGCGGGGGAGCAGGCAGTAGTAATCGACGATCTGGTTGCCGAGATAACGGTCATAACCGGCGAACATCTCGTCGCCACCATCACCGCCCAGGACGACCTTGACATGCTCGCTCGCCAGTTTCGACACCGAGTACACGCCAAAGGCGAACGGGTCAACCGGCTCTTCCATGTACCACATCATCTCCGGCAGGCTTTTCACTACATTCGGCTCGACGATGTATTCGTAATGCTCCGTGTTGTATTTCTCTGCTACCTGACGGGCATACGGCAGTTCGCTGAAATCTTCTTCCTTCACACCAATCGAGAAGGTCTTGATCGGGGTATCGGAAATCTCGGACATCATCGCCGCGATCAGCGACGAGTCGATCCCACCGCTGAGGAAAGCGCCCAGCGGCACATCACTTAACATATGGCATTCAACGGTTTCCAGCAAAAGGCTGCGCAGTTGCGCGATAATATCCGCTTCGGATTCTTCCAGCTTGGGTTCAAATGGCTGGTCCCAGTAGCACTCCACATGCAGTTCCTGATTCTGGTACGTCAGGAAATGACCAGCAGGCAGCTTGCTGATGTTCTTGAACATCACGTGCTCATCGGGCAGGCAGCGCAGTGAAATCGCGTGATGCATGGCCCAGGTATCCAGTTCCGGTTTAATGGATTGGTCTACCAGCACACATTTGACTTCAGAACCAAAGACGAAACGGTCATTCTGGCAGGAATAATAGAGATGCTTCTGTCCCAGCGGGTCGCGCGCGATAAACAGCAGTTGTTTATTCTGGTCCCAGATGGCGAAGGTGAACATCCCGCGCAGCTTTTTCACCGCCTCAACCCCGTACTCTTCGTACAGGTGGATAATCACCTCAGTGTCGGTGTGAGTCTTGAATTGATGCCCCGCATCAACCAGCATCTCTCGCAGCGCGGGGTAGTTGTAAATCTCACCATTGAACACAATCCAGATGGTGTCATCTTCGTTCGAGATCGGCTGCTTGCCGCCGCTCAGGTCGATGATGCTCAGGCGGCGGTTGCCCAGGCCGATTGGCCCGTTGACATAAAACCCGTCGTCATCTGGCCCCCGATGACGGATTGCCTCTGCCATCTTGTGGAGAATTTCGACATCAACGCCATTGGAATCATATTGTCCGCAAATACCACACATATCTACTCTCCTAACTAGGCTTTTTCACGAGGCATCATCACCAGCCGCTGGTGCGGGACGGCAATGGTGTACTCAGGAATGTCATTCATAACGATCGAACCAGAGCCAACCACCGAACCTTTGCCGATGTGAACGCCATCCTGAATGACGCAGCCAGCACCGATCCAGACATCATCTTCAATAATCGTGGGTCCCTTAGAGTACATTTCCTGCTCTTTGATCGGGGTGTTTATGTCCTCGGTGCGATAGCGCCCGCCGCCGACATAAGTCTGCCCGGCAATCATCGACCCCTTGCCGATGTAAATCCCGCCGATTGAGGCGAATTGACACTGGCTGCCAATACTCGCGCCATCTTCAATTTTGATGTCGCCACCTTTGCCCTGAATGATGGTATCGCGGGCGATCAACACATCTTTGCCGATCTCAATGCCATCTTTCATGCAGTCTTTGGCATCAATCAACACGCCATCATCGAGCGCCACCCGATCATGCAGGATGATGTTGCGGGTGTAGCGCAGGTTGACATTGCGGCCAAAGACCACACCTTTGCCGATCTGTTTGAACATCGAGGGATAGAATTTCTGCCGCAGGAAAAGCCCCGCCGCACCCGGCATAGGGCCAAGGAAAAAAGTGAGGAGTTCGTATTGCAAGAAGTGGCTGAATTTGGTTGAACCCACAAAAAAGCCCTGGTACTTTTTGAAAGCGGATTCATTCTCGTTGTTCAAGCGTTCCAACATAGGCCGCTTATAAACCGACTGGGTTTTATCTGTACTCAAAGCATTACCTCCACCTCATCAACCTGCTCATTGTATGCTTACGAACATAACAATCGCACAAATTTCCATTGCAATAGCCTATCACCAATCCTAACTGAATAACGAAAAACAAACTGTGAGATACACAATTTTAAGGGGATAGGGCGGTGTTTTTACGCCCATCTGTATCTGGAGTAGTGACTTTGGTTTGTGCGAAAGGTCCCAAAATGCCGCGAAAATCAGGATGTCTGTGATCGTGATCTGGATTATTAGGGTTATTTCGTGGAATGACTACACGCAAAAACTGATCATACCGATGAAGTGGAGTCGCGTTTCGCATCCACGACATTCAGGTGACTGAGCTGCTCCTGCAACAGCGCCAGCAGGCGCATGCGCATTTCTGCGCCTTTGCCGAATCGTGCCTTCGCCAAAATCGTCAGCTCGGCTTCTTCGCCCAGTTCGCCGGACATACTGATCACCTGCCAAGGTTCGATCAGGTTGGGCAGAAGTGTCATCGCCTCTACGCCCAGCACTTCCAGGCGGTCCAGTGTTTTGGTCAGCTGCGCCGCCGGGATCTTAATTGTCACGCTGGTCGTGGAGTACTCGCCCCGGCTGAAATTACGGATCATACGAATATCCCCGTTGGGGACGGAATACATCTCGCCATCCATCCCGCGCAGACGTGTCACCCGCAAATTGACCGCCTCCACCACGCCTTCAACACCTTTCGGAATCAGCGGCAGTTCGATCTTATCGCCTACATCGAAGGTGTCCTCAAAGATGAACGAGAGGCCGGTCAGGAAATCGCTGATAAAGGGGCGCGCACCCAGGCCAAACGCCGCGCTGAACAAACCCAGCACCCACAGCAGCGTATCCGCACTGAAAAACAGGGTCAGCGTTGCCAGGGTCGCAGCCACAAATCCTGCGATGCTGATGGCATTAGTGAGCAGCGCATGCAGCGTGCGCAGCCGGTCGTAGCGCCGGGGATTATCGCGCATGGTGATGTTGCCAATCGGGTTGAATCGCCTGGCAATGGGATTTGACAGGCGGTGGATGATATAAGCGACGCTGTAAAAGACCAGGATCGGCAGAATGTACTGGAAGAAGGTATCGCGCAGCATGGCACTCCTGTTCACGAGATCTGGCAAGCGTGAATAATCCACGACGAGCGCAAACACTTTAAACAGATTTGCAATGTGGTGCAAGTGTTGTCCGCCTTCGCCAGCATCCCAGTCCAGCGCTTTTCACTTGACCACCCCCTACGATTTCAGCTATAATTGACAAAATATCAAATTTTGTCATTCTGTCAGGAACAGCCGTGAACAGTACAAAATCCGACAATGAGGCGCGTGAACAGCACATTCTCGATGCCACAGCCGACCTCATCATGAGCCAGGGTTACGATAAGACGACCATGAGCGACATTGCTGAGGCAGTCGGCGTGAGCCGGGGCATCGTCTATCTCCATTTCGACAGCAAAGAGGCGCTTTTCGAGACCCTTATCCGGCGCGAAGTGCAGCAGTATGCCCAAACCTGGCTGGAGCACATCGAGGCAGACCCGCGTGGTGGCACAGTGGGGGGGATCTACCGCGCCGTGCTCTATGCCATCAACAGCCGCCCATTGATGGCCGCCATGATGCGCCAGGACCGGCGCGTGGTCGGCAATTACCTGCGCAAGCCAGGCAACCTGTTTGCGTCGATGCAAACCAGCGCCCCAGGTGCGGATTTTCTGCGCTCGTTGCAGCAGGTTGGGGCCGTTCGCTCCGATGTCAACCCGGTAGTGATGTCGCACATCATGGATATGTTGTCGTATGGATTGATCACTATTCAGGATTTTAAATCACCCGACGAGCTGCCCCCCTTTGATGAAGTCATGGAAACCACCGCGGATATGCTGGATTGTCTCTTAACCCCCGAAGATGGCGGCAACAGTGAGGGCGGAAAGGCGGTCATCCATCAGTTAGCCGCGACCGCCTGGGCGCAGTTATTCGAAGGCACCAGCCAGCAGGCAGAGGAGTAACAATCATGCGTGTGCTTATCACCACATTTGGGACGCGAGGCGATATTCAACCCTTCATCGCGCTGGGCAAAGGGCTGAAAGCAGCAGGCTATGAGACAGCGATCTGTACCTCGGAGGGCTTCAAATCCTTTGTTGAGGAACATGAGGTGCCTTATTTGTTTATGGATAATGAACTGCTGCGACTCTCGCAGGCAGCGTTGGGCGAGAATCACGGGGAGGGCAGCACCTTAAGCGTGATCCGGAAGATGGTCCCGGCGATGCGTCATTCCATGGATGATGAGTGGAAAGCCGCGCTTGCCTTTCAGCCAGACCTGATCATTTACCATCCTAAGTGCCTGGGCAGTTATCATGTCGCTGAGAAGTTGCAAATCCCGGCCATGATGGCCCTGCCGCTGCCGTTTTATACACCAACGCGCGCCTTTCCGGTGCCATTCTTCTCCGGCCTCCATCTGGGCGGGGCTGTCAATTACCTGAGCTACAAGTTCATGGCCCTATCATCCGCCATGTATGGCGGCACGGTCAACGATTTCCGGGCAAAGACACTGGGACTGGCACCCATCAGCCGCTTTGCCGATTTACTCGTCCGTTCGGATGGCAGCCCGGTGCCGGTTCTCTATGCCTATAGCGCCCATATCCTGCCCATTCCGGATGACTTTCCGGCCCATGTGTATGTCACAGGTTATTGGTTTCTTGACCATTCGAATGGGTGGCAGCCCAAAGCAGAACTAGTGCAGTTTTTGCAAGCCGGACCACCACCGGTTTATATCGGTTTTGGCAGCATGGGCCATCGAAAAGGGGAGCAGCGCACCCGGATTATCCTCGACGCTGTCGAAAAATCAGGCATGCGCGGGCTGCTGGCAAGCGGGTGGGGTGGGCTGAAAGCATCGGACCTGCCGGATAAGGTCTACATGCTGGAGTCAGTACCGCATGACTGGCTCTTCCCGCAGGTGGCAGCCGTGGTCCATCACGGTGGTGCAGGCACGACCGCCGCCGGGTTACGCGCAGGCAAACCGTCGATCATCTGCCCGTTCATAGCGGATCAACCTTTCTGGGGCCGGTTGATTGATCAGCGTGGGGTTGGGCCAAAACCGATTCCTCAATCGCAACTGACAGGGGGCAGGCTGGCGGATGCGATTACCGCCGCCGTAAATGACGAGGCCATGCAGCACCGTGCAGCCGAACTCGGCCAGACAATCCGCGCGGAAGATGGCATCGCTCACGCGCTGGAGGTTATCGGCGCAGCCATCGGGAAACCAGAGCGCCAGGGCGCAGCAGAAAATTAAGCCCGTCCCATTCCAAGCGCAGTAGCGAGTCAGCCGATAGGTGCGTGATGCTAACCGAAATCCCGTTGGGGTTGGGTCGAAATCCGTATTTTGTTGGAGTTTGTTGTTCGGATAACCTGCTGGTCGGCGAGGGTTGGGCCGCAGCGCCGGGCTGCGTGATCTTCAAACAGGTATCATCACATCAACACAGCCGCGCATTACTCCCAGCTGATAAGACCGAAGCTACTCAATGTTTTCCACAATTTCTCAGCGGCATCGTTATCCTTGACGATGTAATAATCCGCACCGCAGTCAAGGCCGGTAGTCAGATCGGTGATATGGCCGCGTTGTGTCAGCATAATCAACGGGATGTCGGATGTAAGAAAATGCCGCTTCAAACGCCGTGCCACTTGATAACCGTTCATCGTCGGCAAATTAATATCCAGGATAACCGCATCCGGCTGGTAATCCAGGATGGCGCGGATCCCATCAGGCCCATCGCCAGCCCTTACAACCTGAACCCCATATTCCTGTAAGTACAATTCAATTGCCATGGCCTGAGTAGGGCTATCCTCTACCAATACCACCTTCGGCATCCTCGCCATGTGATTACTCCTACGGCAGCATATTTGCCGCCAAATCATTGTCTTTAAATTGTATTATAACTATGACAAAATATGTAATTAACTCTATTTTAATTATATACGCCTGCACACTCAATAAAGAAATGTAACATCCCTTAAGATAAAACGGTTTAACGGGAGCAAAGGCTATGGAGTTTATGGGATGCCAATACACACCTTCTGGGATGATGATCAAAAGACGATCATCCAGATTCAGAGCAAAGGTCAATGGACCTGGGAAGAGTTCCACAAGTCTCTGGATCAGACTGTAGAGATGATCGAAAGTGTCGACCATCGGGTCGATGTAATCAACGTAGAATGCCCCGGCGCGGTCATGCCACCAGGGCCACCCATCATCCATTTCCAGCGCGTTACCCGTCTTTTTGAAAATTTTTCCGGCCTCTATATCACAGTCATCACGAGCAGTCTTAGCCTGATGATCATGCGTACATTTACCCGGCTGCCAATGATCACGGTGCCGGATTCTTTCAGAGCAGTGAATTATTTAAACGAAGCCTACGCATTGATCGAGGCCGACCGCACCAAAGAAATCGGATGTCACGATGCCAGTAAACACGCTTTGGGATAACGACGAAAAAACGATCATCCGAGTTGAAAATGAAGGTCACTGGACCTGGGAAGAGTTCCATCACGCGCTGGAGAACATCGTAAAGATGATCGAAAGCGTGGATCACCATGTGGATATTATCAATATAGATCGCCCAGGCGCTTCGATGCCGATCAGTTCACCCATACAACATTTCCAGCGGGCGGCACAGTTGTTTGCGCCTTATTCCGTCCTCAACATCAACGTGATCAGCAGCCCCTTCGCCCGAATGCTGACCAAAGTTTTGGCCGGGATACCCGTCATCTCATCACCATATGTTAAGCATGTGGAGTCGCTGGAAGAAGCCTACGCCTTGATCGAGGCTGACCGCGCCAAAAATTCGTCCGCTGGGACAACTCACTAACCCCAAAAAGCAGACCGCGCCCGGGGGGTGGGCGCGGTTTTCATAATAGTGCAGGGGAGGAAACTCTAACCGATCTTGAACCGGTTTATGATCTTATTTTAGCACAAAAGTTCTAAAACGGTGTTACAATAAGGTTTCAATTTGGACAGGCCGCGCCTGCTGCTGTGGACTGCTGTCATCGGCTGGATTGAACCGGGAAACTCACCACGCGGGGAAAATTTGCGTATACGAAAAAAGGATGCTATACATTACCCATCAATCGTCTTAGTGTTGTGCGATTACACCACAGAAACCAAAAACCGTCGGAGGACACCGACGGTCGATGGTGGGTGGTGGGTGCTATTTGCGCAAAGCACAACACTAAAAACTACCAATAAAAGGATAACATACTTATGAGCGAATGCAAAGACTTCAGCCGGGGTCTCTTAATCAGGCTTTACAATTTCACAGTCCATACCAATCTTCCTCAGGTCAAATCCGTCGATTCGCTGCTGGTCCAGATGACCGGGGATTTCACCGCTGGCATGATGCTCAAGAATCTCATCCGCTGGTGGCCCTGCGCCCGCAAAGAGGGCGGGTGGATCTACAAGAGCGCTCAGGATTGGATGAAAGATCTTGGCCTGACCGAGCGCATGATTGGCCGCGTTCACCGCCAACACCTGCTGGAAGCGGTCGGCGTCAAGACTGCCGTCATGCGTGCCAATGGCAGCCCCACCAAACATTATGTCCTTAATGTAGAGACCTTCGTTCAGAAACTGGCCGCTTTCGCCGGGGTCGCTGTCGACCAGGTCGAGGCGCTCATGCAGCAGGAATGCGACATTCCGGTCGCCATCGCGATCGATCTCCGCACATTTGAACCCTCCAAAACCGCTGAAAAGCACGTCGAAATCCAAATCGACGAAACGTCGGTATCACACCCACGAAACGTCGATCACCAAACCGCCCAAACGTCGGTACCACACCTACAGATCGTCGAAAACGGGGCGAATCAGCCCATTTCACACCCACAAAACGTCGATAACGGCCCGCTGGACTTCAACAATCTGCCCCCCGAATTGCAGCACCGCTACATGATGGAGGTCAGTGAAGCCGCCCGAGGCTACATCGAGCAGCGCAAACGGGAGCTGGATCGGGAGACAAAACGGGCCGATAGCGAGCTGCGCACGCGTTTAGTTCGGGCGTATATGGCGTTTGGGCTGAATCCATTCGACGTAGATGTCGATTTGGAAACCGACGATTTGAAGGTGTGTGTAACAAATGATAAATACACGCTTAAACCAACAAATGAAAACCAACAAATAAAAAAACAAGAAGATAAAGCAATTTATTCGGTTGAGCCGTACACGGCTCAACCGGAAAGCGAACCTCGAAAAAGATTTTTCTTATTCTCTTACGAGCAGTCTGTCCAGAAAATCCTCAAGGAGTGCAACATCCACGACGAGGAACGGCAGAAGCTGATCGCGCGCTACGGCGAAGCCGAATTCTACGCCATGATCGAGGAGGCCCAAATTTTGTGGGAGGCCGGTCAGATCGGTTCACCGGGTGCCTGGG
>JAIOHN010000358.1 GCA_019912985.1 Anaerolineae bacterium
GGATGAGGTCGGACAGGCGTGGGTCGTACACAATCCAGGGTTCGCAGCAGCATACCCGGCGATAGACCTCGACAGTGCCATTGCAGATGGTCTTACAGTTGAAATAGGGTGGGAAAATCGGCTTGACGATGCTGATGTTATCCAGTGCCGCCGCTTTGGCTGTCAGCGCCCGTGTTTCAGTGATGCGCTGCTTCGGTAGGTTAACGGTGTTGGCCTGGACAGTCAGATCACGGATGTACCAGGGATAAGGATAGCAGCGGCGCACGGTACCGGTGACACAGCGGATAATAAAATGCCACTGCTGCCAGATCGGCGAGGGAATTTCGAGCACGCGATCTGCGATGCTGTCCCGGAACTGCTCTGGCCGGTAGACCAGCAGGTGTTCGCGGTCGACCTCCCCCAGGCTTTGCGTATCAGGGCCGATCACAATCTGATGCGCTTTTTCGAACGCGCTCGATGCCAGATTGAATGCCCCGTCCTCGCCAACCAAAGCGCTGTCGATGACTCCAAACGACCGGTCAACCGCGTAGACGCGAATTGCAGGGCGCTCGTCATCAGACTTGAAATCAACCAGGCGCAGACGTGGATTCTTGGAACTGGATTTACGGGATTCGGACATGATCTAAAACCTCTTCTACTCACCTTTATCTGAACCAAATGCATGAGCAGCAGGTTTTATGGTGATAGTTTGGTTTGTATCTGGATGGAAACTGGCAACGAACGCCATCAGTGTGACAATCGCGTTCGTGGACGATAGGATTTTGGTTAGGAAAAGGGGATAAAACGTCGAAACCCGGTCAGAGCCGGGTTCCTAACTGTGTGTACAGGGGGTCCTGGGAAATTTTAAGCTTTAACGAGTTCTTCGCCGTCAGCCGTCAGATGCACCTCATCATTGGTGACACTCACGACCTGGTCCAGAATGGCGAAACGATCAGCGCTCAGTAGCCCAGTATCGATCCGCACATAACCGTAACGGACAAGCCGTTTACGAATGGTTTCCGGCAGTTCGGTGCCATCTCTAAAGACGGCGGCGACTTCCTCAATGATATTATCCGGTGTGGTATCCACATCCGCAGTGACCGTTTCCGGGCCAGGATGATTCGGATCTTCGTCGCCAAATTTCACGAATTTTACGGTTCCAACCTTGTCGCCATGGACATCAAGAACCGTCATGCCTTCTTTAATACGAGTAAGCTCGGTCATCAAAGTACCTCACTTTCTTATTTCAACGCTATGGTGCTTAGTATATAAGGCGCTGGCTTCAGAGACATCCATCACAAGCGCCATTTGCATATAGGGCAGGTGGGTGATGGAGATACAACCGCAGGCAGGAATACGGTACACTTCGGCGCAAAGAAAGGAACATTGATGAAAATTACCGCTATTGAAAGCTTATGTTGGGACGAGTACTCGCGCCTGATGCTGGTCCGCGTTCATACCGATGAGGGCATTATTGGCCTGGGTGAGACGGTGGATAAGATTCCGGGCAGCCTGGGTGCGCTGCATGGGACGATTGCGCCGCTGCTATTGGGGCAAAATCCGCTGGATATTGAAGGATTGTGGCAGTTCGTCAAGGACAACATCATGTATCACGGCTACCACGGCGCGGAGATGCGAGCGCTGTCAGCCGTCGAAATCGCGCTGTGGGATATTCTGGGCAAAGTTTATGGCGCGCCAGTCTACCGTCTGCTGGGCGGCAAGGTGCGTGACCGGGTGCCAGTCTATAACACCTGCATCGGCTTCGGCGCTTTTCAGGATTACACCGCCTGGCACGAGGATGCTGGCGTACTGGCGGAAAGCCTGCTCAGTGATGGCGTGAAAGCCATGAAAATCTGGCCGTTCGATCCCTACAGCGAACGCTCCCTCGGTCAGTACATCAGCCTCGATGACATCGAAAAGGGCCTGAAACCGGTGCGGCAGATTCGGGAGCGCGTGGGCAATGCGATGGAGATCGGCATTGAATGTCATTTCCGCTGGAACCGCGCCAGCATCGAGCGCATCGCGCGGGCGCTGGAACCTTATAATATCCTGTTCATTGAGGATGTGATGGCGGCGGTCTACCCGGACGAAATCAAAGCTTTCAGCCAGCGCACCTCGATTCCGGTGATCGGCTCCGAGCTGATCTTTACGCGCTGGGGTCTGCGCGAATGGCTGGTCAAAGGCGTGTCGCAGATCGTGATGACCGATCCTGCCTGGACAGGTGGCATTAGCGAGACACGGCGTGCTGCTGCGCTGGCCGAGACATTCGGTGTGCCGATTGTGCTGCATAATGTCGCCGGGCCGGTGGGTCACGCGGTTGCCATGCACCTGGGTGTCAACATTCCCAACTTGTTCATGTCTGAGTCCTGCCGCGCCTTCTACAAAACCTATATCCCTGAATTAACCGGTTGGCAGCCTGGCGTGGTAGACAGCACCATGGGGGTGCCAGAAGCGCCCGGCCTGGGCGTGAGCCTCTTGGCGTCTGCGCTGGAACGGCCCGACCTGGAGCGAAAAATCTCCGAAGGGGAAGGTAAAGCTGGAGGTCGCCGCGCCATGGGCGATCACTGGGCTGTGGAGGATATTCGCTGAGGCGGATAGCGCCTATATATACATACAACCCTGCGGAGAAGTGGCTCGTATAAGCATACTATAGGGACATATTCTGGAGGCTCAGATGGATGATATTGATGTAACCTGGCAGCCGATGATGACCCGTTTCTGGCGGCAGCGGCGCAGGGAATTATGCTTGCACATCATCTTGTTTGGAATCATCAACGCGATATTGCTCGCAGATCCTTATGGTCTCTCGTTGGTCGCTACCGCACCACCTGTTTTGAAACAGATTGGCATTGATAACATCCCCTGGCTAACCATTCACTGGGCGACTGTGCTGTTGATTCATATACTAGTGGTAGCCAGCGCGGCGTTGTGGAGTCGTGTTTTCAGGGCAGAAATCGCCCATCAATTGGGCAGGGATCTCTCCCACTTGCAGGAAAAACCGAAAAACCGGTTGGCTGAGGATTGGGATGAAGAGTGGCTTAACGATGAAACAAGAAGTATACAGCCATTGAAGCGAAGTAAAATGGGACAGAAGTGAGAGTTTTAGCGCGGCAGAGAAACGTTCAGTAGTATTGAACGACAATGATTCTGCTTTGTTCCAAAGGAGTCCCATGATGCCCAATCCCTACCTGCAAGCGGCTCGCCTCGGGGTCATGACCGGCCTGCGCAGCGCCTCCGGTATCACCGCGCTCAGTCACCATCTCAGCCAGCATCCCTCTCGCCATCTGGAAGGCACTCCCTTTGGATTACTGCAAACACCGCAGTTTGCGGCCTTTACCAAACTGGCGGCTGGCGGTGAGCTGATTGCAGATAAGCTGCCATTTGTACCCGCGCGCATCGCGCCCCAGGCGCTGCTCCCGCGCATCATAACCGGTGCAATTGTCGGTGCTGCTGTGGCAAAGGCTTCTGGTGAAAGTCCGATCACGGGTGCAGTCGTAGGGGGTTTGGCAGCATTGGCCGGGGCGTTTGCCGGTTATTTCGTGCGCCGTCAGGCCCATGAATCGCTCCACATCCCGGACCCAATTCTGGCAGTTATCGAAGATAGTGTGGTGGTTGCGTTGGGTGCCAGTCTCGCGAATGACAAAAGCTAGAGGTTGATGAGTCCCTGCTGGGCGGCGATCTTAACAGCTTCGGTGCGGTTGCCCGCGCCAAGCTTGCTCAAAATCGAGCTGACATGGAACTTCACTGTCCGTTCGCTAATGACCAGCTCCATGGCGATTTCCTTATTCTGCAATCCCTGCGCCAGCAGTTGCAGCACTTCCAGCTCTCGTGCGGTCAGGTCGGTGTCGTCGGTGGCCTGATCTTCGCTGACTCTTCGCAGCAGTTTGGAGGCGACAATCGGCTGCAACAGGGAACCGCCGCTGTGGACCACTCGCACCGCGTTAAATAACTCCTCACGCGGCGCGCCTTTGAGCAAATAACCCTGTGCCCCGGCCTGAACCGCGTGCAGAATACGCTCATCCGTATCAAAAGCCGTAAACACCACCACCCGTGTGTCGGTATGCATTTGTTGCAGTTGTTTGAGCACACCCACCCCGTCGAGTTCCGGCATTTCCAGGTCGAGCAGCAGCACATCCGGTTTCATCTCCCGCACACGCTGCACCGCTTCCTGTCCATCACCAGCTTCACCCACGATCGTAAAGTCCGGTTGCGTGCTCAGGATAGCGAC
>JAIOHN010000359.1 GCA_019912985.1 Anaerolineae bacterium
GCGCTGCCGGCAGGGCGAGTACCGCAAGGCCGCCGGCATCCTGGAGCGCGTGCTCGATCTGGACCCGTCCAGCACGCCGGCCTACCGCAACCTCGGCATGGCGCTGATGGAGCTGGGCGAGACGGAGCAGGCGCGCCAGCACCTGGTGGAGGCCGCGCTGCTCGACCCCAAGGACGCCTGGCCCTACGTGGTGCTCGGCAACGCCCTGGTGCGCGAGCCGGGCAAGCTCAACGCCGCCGAAGGCCTGCTCGCCAAGGCGCACGAGATCGACCCAAAGGATCCCTGGGCGATGAACTCGCTGGGCGGCATCGCCATGGAGCGCGGCGATCTTGCTGCGGCGGTGGCCTGGTTCAGCAAGGCGCTGGAGGCCAAGCCCGACTTCGCCAACGCCCACTACGGCTGGGCGCTGGCCCTCTCCACCCAGGGCCGTGATGAGGAGGCGCTGGAGCGCCTCGGCATCCTGTTCGGCAAGGCGGAAGTGCAGGACGCGCGCTCTCGCCCGGTGTTCGGCAACGCCCGCAGCCTCTGGCGCGAGATCACGGCGAAACGGGCCACCGCCCGCAGCGGGGAGAGTCTCGCCGCCGTGCGCGCCTGGCTGAACGGCATCGCCCAGCGCTCAGGCTTCCCCGTGCGAGAGGAATGGGCCGACTTCCCGGAGAACTACGCCGCGCAGACGCAGATGGCCTGGAAGAAGGGGCGCGACCACCACCTGGTGCGACTGCGCCGAGGCTACCCAGAGCCAGCCTGGCACCACATCCTCGCCCACGAGGCGACGCACAGCGACTTCGAGACGAAAGCGCGTGCCCTTGGCCGCAACCGCTGGTTCACCGTCAACGACGAGACGCGCAGCAAGGCGCTGCGGCAGATGGAGCCGGACATCCGCCGCATCGCCCGCCAGGGGCATTCCGCCGAGTGCCTTGCTGCGCTGGCGGCGCAATTGCTCGAAGGCGCCGCCGGCCTGCTCTTCAACGCCCCCATCGACATGGCCATCGAATCGCGCCTGGCGCGCGAACTTCCAGTCTTGCGCGAGGCGCAGTTAATCTCCCTCGACACCTTGGCGCGCGAGGCGGCGGCCCTGAGCACCCACCGCGAGATCCGCCAGATCACGCCGGAGCGCATCCTCGCCGTCAATGACACGCTGAACGCCGCCGCCGCGCTCTTCCTGCGCGACCTCTCGGGCGGCGCGCTCGACTATGCCGAGGCCTACCGCCCGTTCGACTGCCTCGCCAGGGCGGAGCGTTTATACGCCGCTTACCGCGACGCCGAGGCGGAGGGCATCGCCCCTGGCGCGGAATACGATCTCGTCGACGAATTCGCCTCACAGCTCGGCGTGCGCGCTTGGTACGTTTGGCAGGCCGACAGCGGGCCGGGTGGGGCGGCGGCAGGCGAGCCGCCGGCACAGTCCCGCAAGATCGAGTCGCCGGCTGCGCTGATGTGCCTCGTGGCGGCGTTGGAGCGCCTCGACGGGCGCGGCGAGCAGGAAGTCGCGCAGATCGCCTCCGAGGCCGCATTGAAGGGCACCACCGGCCTAGACCTGGATTCGCCGGAGAAGCTCCACAGCCTCTCCGCCTTCGGCAACGAGCGCTTCAGCGGGCTGGAGCTGCTCTGCCTGATGCACGCCGCGATGCAGCGCGTCAGCCCGGGCACTGACGTAGGGGCGGATTTCTCGGGGGTGTGGACGGCGGCGCAGATGATTATTGCGACGCGGAAGAAGTAGGGGCAAGGTCCCATCAGGTGCAACCAGGCTCACCCCTGAGCCAACTTCTTGCCAATAATGGGCTTCCAGTCACATACTGGTGCCCTCTATGTCTGTATTGCGTCTGGTCGATCATGCACGCGCAATCGGGCCATTCATCCGCTCGCAGTTGAGGCTCTTCTGGCCTACGGCCACGGAGAGCATGACTACCGCGGCGGCACCATTCATTTCTTCGACAAGGCCGCGCGACGCCGACTGGAGCGTGAGCGTCTCGACCGTGTACTGGGCACTGCCTGGACGCCTATGCCGTCGTGGCGGATACGGGCGAAATCATCACGGTCGGCCACCGTGCCCGGCGTATTCCCCGGCATTGGGCGTGCGCGACTCGGCAAACGCCGTCCTTCGGAGACATTTCTGGGCTCAGCCATGCAAGTGGAATCCCGCGCTCCCGTTTTATCGCGCTTTCGGCGACAATGTGGGCGGACTCGTGAATCGAAATTGACAATGAGAGTAGCGGGACTATTTGCAGGTATAGGTGGCATAGAGCTTGGTTTGGAGCAGGCTGGCCTAACGACGTCGCTACTATGCGAGATCGACCCACGCGCCCAAGCCGTGCTCGAGCATCGCTTCCCACGAGTTCGAATCGAGCCCGACGTCAGTGCCATTGCCCGGCTGCCGCGTAACATCGACCTGCTGACCGCCGGATTCCCCTGTCAGGACCTTTCACAGGCCGGCAAGACAAGCGGGATCTTTGGACGACGTTCTGGGCTTATTCGGAGTGTCTTTCGACTGATTTCGGACAGCAAGCCACCGTGGGTACTAATCGAGAACGTGCCTTTCCTCCTCCGGCTCGATGGTGGTCGCGGCATCGCATATGTGACTCGAAACCTCGAGCGACTCGGATATCGATGGGCATATCGGATCATCGATACGCGGGCTTTCGGGCTGCCACATCGGCGCGAACGAGTCTTTCTCCTCGCTTCGCGAGTTGGCGATCCGGCGAGCCACCTACTCGCTCAAGATAGAACAGCAATCGATTCAGAATCGGGCGGCGCTGTGGCGCATGGCTTCTATTGGACCGAGGGCACCCGTGGGTTGGGGTGGGCCATCGATGCGGTACCCACGATCAAGGGGGGGTCGGCCGTCGGAATTCCCTCGCCCCCGGCAATATGGTTCCCGGATGGGCGATTCGCCACGCCTGATATTCGCGATGCCGAGCGGCTACAGGGATTCCCAGTCAACTGGACGCGACCTGCGGAGAAAGCAGGTAGGCCTTCGTATCGATGGACGCTGGTGGGAAACGCGGTATCCGTCCCCGTTGCTCGCTGGATTGGACGTCGCCTTCAGGGTCAGCCAGCGACAACGCTGGACTTGCCAATAGTGGAGCTGTCCAAGAGCGCGCCGTGGCCACGCGCAGCCTTAGGTGGCCCCGGCATCGGACGCTATGCGGTCGATGTTGGGTCGTTCCCCGTTACGCGAGTGAGAAGGCATCTCCACGAGTTCCTGAACTTCGAACCGATGCCGCTCTCGCATCGCGCAGCAGACGGCTTCAGAGGGAGACTTCAGCGGAGTTCATTGTCACGACCCGCTGCGTTCGACGAAGCTTTGGCGGAATACGTGTGCCGGGCTGGTTAATGTTATGAGAGCTTATGGCGCTCTTCCTATGGCCAGGCCAGCGAAACGCCGCTGCGTGGAATTACCCAGGCCGCTGGCGTCCTCTGAGACGGCCCGAAAGCGCATGCAATCGACACTGCAACGCGATACGACGGCTGAGTTGCGCATCCGGAAGCTGTTGCATGCAATGGGGCTTCGATATTCGGTCGATGCCAAGCCGCTGGAGGATTCACCGCGACGAGCGGATGTCGTCTTCCGGCGCGCCAAGGTTGCCGTCTTAGTGGATGGTTGTTTCTGGCATGGCTGCCCAGAGCATGGCACGTGGCCGCGAGCGAACGAGCAATTCTGGCGCGCGAAGATCCTCGCCAACATTGAGCGCGATGCGGACACCAACGACCGGCTCCGAGATCATGGTTGGTTGGTGATTCGTGTCTGGGAGCACGAAGACCCCTCCGCTGCAGCGACGCGCATCGCGCGGCGGGTGCACTCGAGGTTGAGCATGCCTCCGAAACCTCGTAACTCGATCCGTTGAACCCCATGCCCACGAACACTGTCTCGGTGACCACTTCTCGACCCGAGCTCGGTCAGCTAGTGGAAGTAAGACGACGGCAATGGATCGTCAACGATGTCCATTCATCGGCGCTGGCTATCGCCATGCGCGCTGGCGTCCAACCTCGTGCACAGCACTTGGTGACGGTCTCGTCGATCGACGAGGATGCGCTGGGTGAAGAGCTCCAGGTGATTTGGGAGCTGGAACCTGGCGCCCGCATTCTCGAGAAGGCCGGACTGCCGAAGGTCAGTGAGTTCGATGAACCTCGTCGAGTCGATGCCTTCCTGGACGCCGTCCGATGGGGCGCTGCCACCAACGCAGACGTGCAGGCCCTCCAAGCCCCGTTCCGGAGCGGGATCGCGATCGAGGACTACCAACTCGATCCACTTGTGCGTGGCCTGAAGATGCCACGCGTCAACCTGCTAATCGCAGATGACGTCGGCCTCGGCAAGACGATCGAAGCCGGACTCATTGCTCAGGAGCTGCTGCTCCGCCACAGGGCAAGGACCATCCTGATCGTGTGCCCGGCATCGCTGCAACTGAAGTGGCAGGCCGAGATGCAGGAGAAGTTCGGCCTCGAGTTCCGGGTCGTCGATACGAGCTACTTGAAGGAGCTGCGGCGGAGCCGCGGTATCCATGCCAACCCATGGTCGTCGTTCCCACGTTTGATCACCTCGATGGATTGGCTGAAGAGCGAGATCCCGCTGCGATTCATGCGAGACGCCATTCCGCCAGTGCCTTCCTACCCTCGCACGTTCGATCTTCTGATCGTCGACGAGGCGCACAACGTTGCGCCGTCGGGCGCCGGCAACTACGCACTCGACAGCTTGCGCACCCAAGCCATACGAACCATCGCGCCGCACTTCGAGCACCGGTTGTTCCTCACCGCGACGCCGCACAACGGCTTCCAGGAATCGTTCACTTCGCTGCTCGAACTCCTCGACGACCAACGTTTCGCCCGGGGCGTTCAGCCCGACCAGGAGCGCCTGGCCCGGGTGATGGTCCGGCGCTTGAAGTCGGACATCACCGATGCCCACGGAAACCGCGTCTTCCCGGACCGCAAGCTCGAGGCTTTGGAGGTGGACTACACAGACGATGAACGCCGCACTCACGCGGCACTCGTCGAGTACACGCAGCTCCGGCAAGCCGCCAACCGCGAAGAGGGCGGCAGCCACGCGACGGAGTTCGTCCTCAAGCTGCTCAAGAAGCGCATGTTCTCTTCACCCGCGGCTTTCGCGGGTACGTTGGAGGAGCACCGCAAGACGCTCATAGGACGGAATAAGCGTTCGGACGGAAGCGCACTCGATCGACGGGTACTGCGACGAATGATTCAACAGTCGCAGGAGGATTACGCAGACGATCAGCGTAAGGACGAAGCAGAGGGCGAAGCTATCGAGGCGGCCAGCACGGCTCTTGCCAGTCTCGCTCCGCGCGAACGTGAACTGCTGGAGCAGATGGCGCACTGGGCAGAGCGGGCCAAGGCGCGACCCGACTCGAAGGC
>JAIOHN010000360.1 GCA_019912985.1 Anaerolineae bacterium
GTTCAATGATGACGGTGTTCCAGTACCACCATGCCCCTGCATCGTAACCGTTACGCTGGTTGGCATCGTTGATATAGACGATGGTGCCATCTTTCGCGGCGGTCACATCCAGTCCAGCCAGATCAAAGTCAATTTGTCCCGGCCCGTGTTCACGAAAGCTGCGCGTCACCGTCGCCCACTGCCCATCCAGCCATGGAAAGCTGTAAGGCTCATCCGGCATCAACGCAGGAACGGCAGCAGGTTTATAGGGTGTCGTATCCAGTCGTCGCAGCAAACCCGGTGGCAGCTCACTCCACAGCAGGCCATAGCGTGCCGAACCGGGCAGCGCTGCCTCCCACACCCCATCGCGCCGCACGACCGGCATGACATCAACCACACCAGGATAGATTTCACCATCGCCAGGATGATGCAGGGTCAGATAAATCAGCGCCTCGTCAGCATCAACATCACGTCCCGCTTCCTGATAATGAAAAAGTGTGCCATAGCGTGACTCGTGCTCCGCTAGCGTCTGTTGAATGACCCTATCCATATCGTTAGCTGCGCTCTGCCACCCTAACAATCCAAGCAAGCTAACAATCAACAGCAGCGGTTTCAAAATGAGGACAGCCCGGATAGGCTTGGACCCAGGATCGATTCAAAAGCCGCACCAGCCAGCAAACTCACAACGAAAACCCCTATCAGCAGGAAAACGATATTCCGCACATCCTGTGAGTTCAGCCGTGGGTTCAGCGGTGAGGGCGACACATCTCCGGGGCGTGGTTCGCTTTTCTGGACAGTCTGCATACTGCGATCCAGCCCTTCCAATCGAACACGCGTGTCGTAGTACAGAAGCGTCATCGCAATCGGCATAATCGGCGCAGTCAGTGCCGAGATAACCACTTGAATCAGCAGCCCCACAAACGCGCCGATTGTCGGCAGAGAGCCACCGAAGGAAGGCAGCACAAAATCCAGCGCCAGCGACACCCCAAACGAAATGACTGATACGGCCACCGTCAGCCAGAATACCGGCCAGAATCGCGCCTTTGCCAGTGCCCATGCCCGTGTGATACCCGCCATCGGGCCACTGTCTTCCAGAACGATGATTGGCACCAGAAATGCGTTTACGGCGATTGAGGCGTAGATCAGGATCGCAAATCCCACCAGCCCGATCAGGCACAGCACTGTAAAGGCGGAGAAGATCCCCAGGGCAATCAGCAAGGCGTAAAAACCGGCCATTGCCAATCCCAGGTCAGCCAGTTTCGTTCGTACTGCCCGAAACGCTTCTCCCATCAGCACCTTACGCCCCAGGTTCTGCTCAGACGCCATGTATGTCGTGGGGCCACCCACAAAAACGGCCTGGATAATGACACTGGCGATCAAATAAAAGCTGAAAAGCAGGTTGTACTGGACCAGCGTGCTGTCGTTCAGATTCCCAGCCGGTACGGATCGATCAAACAATATGCTGACGGTCACCAGCGGGATCACGGTCATCACCGCCACAGCGATGTAGGCCATAAAATGCTGACTGTACAGACGGAACGTCCGCCCCAGAATATCGACAATACTGCGCGGGGTTAGTGCTTCAATCATCAATCACACTCATTCATTCAGGATTCAGACTGGCAAGCCATCAGCCATGCGCTCGATCAAATCATCTGCACTGACCGGGCAAGGCCGCTGTTCGGCGGTTTTTACTTCTGTAAACTGGGGATTCGCCAGCGCGTTGTAACACATGATAAAGGCGCGACGATGATAATCAGAGTCGTTTGGCCCAGAAGCATGCAGCAGATTACAGTGGAAAAACAGCACTGAGCCGGGCGTCATTTCACAGTAAACCCGCTCAAACATCGCTTCAATCTGGTTGATGCGAGTGGCATCGGCACCGGTCTGGTCCCCTACTTTGCCGTGAGTCAGCCGCCCCAGTTCATGCGATCCGCGCAGCACCTGTAAACAGCCGTTTTCGCGCGTGGCCGGGTCCAGCGCGACAAATGCACTCAGCATATGGGGGAAGGCGAATCCCTGGTCATACCAGTAGCCGTAATCCTGGTGCCATTCCCAACTGCCGCCGGTCTTGCTTTCCTTTAACATGACCTTGCCATGAAAGAAAGCAATCTCCTCACCCATCAGCAACCGCACCGCGTTGCCAATGCGTGGGTTGGTGGAGGCCGCCGCCCAGATGTCGTCGCCCAGCTCATGCCAGATCGCCAGCCGGGCTTTTCTGCCGCTGGAATCAGTGCGCCCATACACTTTTTCGGATACGCGCTGCCCTTTTTCAACTTCAGCCAGCATCGCCTGGACTTCGCGTTCATTAAAAAGATTCTCAACCAGCAGATAACCGTCGCGCCAGTAATTTGCCACACTCGCTTTATCTAAATACATTTCAAAATCCTTTTCTTCATAACCTTCCCCATTGTAAAACAAGGGGGCATTGCTGCCCCCATACCAATTGAACAGCCCTCAATGGACTCAACCACAGTCGCCTGTGGTCGCCACCAGGTCAGCGTTAAGCCACCCCTGTGTATCCTGATAGATCACTCGATACCAGTTGCCGGACTTCTCCGTGACGGTATAAGTCGTGTCATAGGGCAGCACGTCGATCACTGCGCTGCTGTCACTCGCTTCCTGCCGGATATTCATCCGGTAGAGTGTTGTCACCGTGCAGTTCGACAACGCCTGCGGCACAGCCGGTGATGATGCGCTGTTGGGGTCAAGCCCCGGTGCAACAACCGGCGTCGGTGCAGGCGCAGAGGTTCCACCACTGCCACTACTGGCCGCCAGCACCACTGTCCCAGAACCGGGCAGCACCACGCAGGTCAGATCACCAGATAGGGTCGCCGGTAACACCGATGGCACGCGCGGGCTGACATCCGCCGACAGGAAATAGACGGTGCCCGTCCCCTGGAAGCAGACCGAGGTTCCCGCCGCACTCTCACCGCTCGGGCTAAAGACATCCACCGCATGGATCACCCCCTGCGAGAGTACAGCCGTATCACCAATTTCCGCCGGGTCACGCCGGAAGGTGCTGTCCTGAGCGATCACCCGGCAGTGAATCGCCATATCCAGCTCACCCGGCACCGAGACCTGAATCGCATTGTTGCTGTTGCCGTAAATATCCACACACAGGTTGACTGTAGTGTCAATTGGTGCCGGACCCTGAACAACCGCCAGAGGCGGACACATCTGCCAACCCACATCACACATCATGGCACGTGTCAGCGATGAAATACTCAGAATCTGCTCCGCAAACCCTAGAAACGGGGTCATCAAGGCGTTCGCACCGCCATAGCTGTTCTCATTCAGATGGGAGATGCTGGAGCCGTTCGCATAAGGTCGCGGTGCATATATCCGCGCCGCGCCACCCACTGCCAGGGTGTACGGGCCATTAAAATAGACATTATTGCTGGTGAGTGCGGCTGCCAGTTCAGGGCTGCCATCTGGGCGATTAAGCAGCGGAGTCCCGTTCCCGGTGACCAGATACCGGGAGTAAACACCCGGAAAACCAAAGAAGTTTAGTGAAGTATCATCACCAAAATCGGTAAATCCTAATCCATGTCCCAGTTCATGCAGCACCACACTGGTAAAATCAACGTAGCCAGAAGGGGTTGGGGCGTTGAAGTCAAACCACCAGCCGTTGCCAATCGAAAATTCGGCATTGAACCCAGCGACGACATCGGCATCACTGCCAGTCAGGTTACTGCCGACCAGCGCCTCTGCCGGTGCGGCAGCATACCATGTGTCCTGCAAGGGAAGTGAAGGTTCATTTGCGAAAATCGACGTTGGACCCGCCGCTCCCAGGATTGCTGGCGAGCTAAACAGCGTGGTCAGGGGTTCCCAACAGGCATCCACATTGATCGGTACGCTCGAAACCAGCACGGCTTCCCAGATATCGACCGCGTGTTGGAACGCTGCCAGCGCAGGAGCATCCCAATCCAGACAGGTCGGCATACCGGATAATGGGCTGACATCACCCATGCCCAGGTAATTCACGACAATCGTCGCCCCTGGTACGGCAGCTTCTGCAAACGCCCCGTCAGCCTGTGCGGTCGCAGGAACATAATTGAACGTGTCCACCCCACTGGCATATAGCTTGATGAGATACCCCGGTCCCTCCACCGAGGCGCTGTTCGATTGTGCAGCCACAATCGGAACCATACTCATCAGCAGCCCAGCGATAATCAATAACCAATAACGCCCCTGATGCCTGTTCATCGATTTCCCCAGTCCTCTCAATCGAACCACAAATATAACCCCAAACAGGGAGATCATCTAGAAAACACCATGAATTGTCATCACGCGAATTGGAGTCATAGCTTTGCGGGAAAGAGTTCAGTATAGTAGCTTGCAAAAACTTACAAAGGATTGTTTGATGATGGCTCAACCCGGCGAAATGAACCCTTATGGCGTGCTGCCTGTCCCCCATGTCACACTCGACATGCTTGGCCTGGTGCGTTCTGGCACTGTGTATAGCCTGTCCGTAATCTTCGAGGAAGGGATGCCCGTCCCTGGCCCGATGGTCCCCTATACACTTACCCCGCGCCTGCGCCATGGTGATCTCGATGACATCCATCCAGCTTCGGCAGCAGCGGAAGCCATTACCATGGCCGCCCATACTGGCACACATATCGACGCGCTCTGTCACATCGGCGAGCATCAGAACGCCAACGGCCAGCCTGACGCAAGCGGAGACGTACACCTCTATGCAGGTCCCGGTCAGACCGTTCCCGCCAGCAAACACGTGAATTTCCAGGGCCAGCTTCACCATACGATCGTCGATATGCCGCCCATCATCACGCGCGCCGTGCTGCTCGATGTCGCCCGCTACAAAGGCGTGGATGTGCTGCCCGATTCCTATGCCATCTCTGCTGCTGACATTGAAGCGACTCAGGCCGCCCAGCAAACACAGATCACACCCGGCACTGCTGTCCTGCTGCGCACCGGTTTCTACCAGCATTTGCGCGATCACAACCCGGCTTACGCCAATGCCATCGCCGGTCTCAGCCTGGAGGCGGCACGCTGCCTCTTCGATCAGGGGATGATTCTCGCCGGGGCTGACAACATGACGGTCGAAGCCATGCCGCCATCTAACCATGCCGTCCACCGTTTCTTGTTGGTCCACAACGGTGTCACGCATCTCGAAAATCTTTATCTGGAAGAACTGGCCGCGCAGCAGGTGTACGAGTTTTTGCTGATCGTCACACCCCTGCGGCTGAAAGGCTCTACTGGCTCCTGGGTACATCCCATCGCCATTGCCTAGAACGCAAAAATCCAGCGGTTCAGCCGCTGGATTCGATCACTTTATTGGCATAACTGTGGCTGGTGTACCCCCGACAGGACTCGAACCTGTGCTTTTGCCTCCGGAGGGCAACGCTCTATCCTCTGAGCTACGGGGGCCAACAGCCTACATCGTAGCAGATTTTTGATGTTCCGGCAAGGGCAGCCCAAGCCGTTCATACTGCTCCAGCGGCGCGTCATTTTCGGCCATCAACTGCACCATCAAATCGCGCATTCGCGTCTCGACAGCCGGGTCATGCAGCGGTTCCAACTGTTGCGGATCAACACTCACATCAAACAGCATCGTACCAAATGAATGCCACTTCACACCGGGACGACCAGGAATTTTCATTGTCCGGCAGCCCTTCGTAAATGAGAACGGCTCCGCCAGTTGGATGTCCTGCAATTCCTCCACACCAAAGCGCCGGTTCATATGGGTGGGCATCATGGTGTATTCATACAGCGGCGTATTATCCGGCTGTGCCGGGGCCAGCATATACACATACTGCCCATCCGTGCAGCTTACATGCCCACCGTGAATACCATACAATGCCGCCTCACGCACCGCTTGGTCGCTGGCAATCGCCTCGCGCAGCGGCACCCCCATCATGTCTGGCGGGCGCTCGATCCCGAAATATTCGAGAATCGTCGGTGCCATATCGATCATCTGCACCAGCGCATCACTGCGTTCACCCTGCCGCTTGCAGCGTGGGTCCCAGATAAACAGCGGCACATGCGCAATCTCGTTGTAAAACGGCTGCATCACTTTCGCCCACCAGTCATGCTCTCCTAGCAGAAAGCCATGATCGGTGTTGACGATCAGCAGGGTATCATCCCACAGGCTCAGCTCATCCATCAGGTCGAGCACTTTCCCCAGGTAATGATCGCACATGCTCACCAGCGCAGCATACTCGTAGCGCAGATGCTGCACCTGTTCTGGCGTTTCCTCCACTTTACGATAAGGCGGCCAATCGAAGTGCGGGCCATCATAATCATGTGGATACAAATCTTTATAAGTCTGGTGTGTAAAGAAAGGCTCGTGCGGATCAAAAGTTTCTATCTGTAAATACCAGTTGTCCTCTTGTGCATTGCGGCGGATAAACTCCATCCCCACTTCAAATGTGCGCGGCTGTGGCTGATCGGCTTCGGTCGGCATATAACTCCGGTTCACCCAATCCTGCCGCCACATCCGGTTCTGGCGATTTGCTATTGTCTCTGGAATTTCCGGGTCCGCCACCTGCCCGTTCCACGGGTCGCCCTCCTGCCCCCGCTCGAACTCCCAGGTGCTGTAGCGCGGGTGATAAGTCCCGGCCCCATCCTCGAAATAATGATAATGATCGGTCGCCAGATGGCTGTAAACCCCATTCTCTCGCAGAATCTCCGGCATCGAGTCGTCAAATGGCTCCAGCGGCCCCCAGCTCCGGTGCAGAAAATTATAACGCCCGGTGTGCAGCTCTCGGCGCGCAGGCATACACGGCATACTGCCGATATATGCCCGGTCAAACGTGACGGTCCGCTCAGCCAACCGCGCAAAATTCGGCGCGTGAGTCCATTCGCAGCCATAGGGCGGCAGCATATGCCGGTTGAGCGAATCAAACATGACCATAATGGCTTTCATCGGTTGCATCTCCTTGTTGTGGTCAAGCCATCCGCAAACTTTAACAC
>JAIOHN010000361.1 GCA_019912985.1 Anaerolineae bacterium
CTCAAGTCCCGGTGTGTGATTTTTGCCCGACGTAAGAAGGTCAGGCCGGGATGCATCTTATCATACACCCCGGGGGTATTCAAGATGAGAAAACGTTAATCAACGAAGCGGTATTTCAGCAGCACCCACATGGCGATGGGGCCATCTGTCCAGCTGATTTTCTTGCCTTCGTTCCACTCGCGCCCGTTGTAAGAAATCGGCACTTCGTAGATACGAATGCCCTGTTTTAACACTTTGGCGGTGAACTCCGGCTCAAAGTCAAAACCATGCGCGTGGATGGTCATATTTTCGACCACTTCGCGCCGGAAGACTTTGTAGCAGGTTTCCATATCGCTGAGGATGGAGTTGTAGAGGATATTGGTGGTCAGGGTCAGAATTTTATTGGCGACCATGTTCCAGAAATTCATGGCCTTGCGCGGGCCACCCAGGAACCGCGAGCCATAAACCACTTCCGCGATCCCTTCCTGGATAGGCCGGAGCAGCGTTGGATACTCACGCGGATCGTACTCAAAATCGGCATCCTGAATCAGGAGTACATCACTGGTAGAAGCCTTGAAGCCAGTTACCAGCGCCGCACCTTTGCCCCGGTTTTGGTCACAATACAGAATACGCAGATTGGGATGCTCTTCTGCTTCGAGCGTGGCTAATACATTGCGCGTGCCATCGGTGGAACCATCATCCACGATGATGATTTCATCCGCCAGGCCAACCGCTTCCACACGCTCCAAAACATCTGCAATCGTGGCGACCTCGTTGTAGCAGGGGATCACGACCGTCAGTGTGAGCCTGCGGTTTTCGACCTGTTCCGCCTGAGGTTTTGTCCGAGTCTGCATGCTGTTTTCTCCTACCGCTTTCACAGCAGACGATTATAACATGCAAACTTTATTTGATAATTCTCAAATTTTCTGGCGCAAAATGCGCGTAATCTGCTCAATGTGATTGAGTTCGTGCGAGCTGACCTGCATCACCGCGTCGGTCATGGTGAAATGGCCTTTTTCCGGGTGCGATCCGGCGCGGTTCCATTCCTCCTCAGTGAGATTGGTAAAAAACTCGATGAAGCGCAGCCGGGACTGCTCTAACCGGGCGTAGACTTCGGTCAGCACCTGCTCGTTGTAGTGATTCTGGAACACCATTGCTTCATGATCGAAAACAGGCAAACTCGGAAAAACCTGCTCCAGCATCATGACGGCGCGCTGATAAAAGATCGCGTCGGCGTCGGCAAGATGACAGACGACTTCCAACACACTCCAACCGTTTTCGCCATCGCTCAAATCGCGCAGGGTGGTGGCTTCTTCCTGAGTCACATTCGCCAGGATATTGCCTAGCGTGGCACAGCTCCGTTTCATCATATAAATGTGCGTGCTGCGTACTTTTGTCATTAAGCCCATGGCATTACTCCTTATTCCCTGACCAGCATAGCGCGAACGCTGTGATTCGAAAATAAATCACAAATTGGCTGCCGTCCGGTGATGAACGTCACGAACCATTCCGCAAATGCTCACCAATATTACTATAAAAAATATTTATGCGAATGATTGCCAACCGCATGAACACCGCACCTGAAATCGCGCTATGCTTACACTACCGATGACAAGCGGAGAACGGAGATCATCATGGATTCAAAAGCACTCTCAAAGGCACGCTACAACCAGCATGCACAGGGTTATGTGGAGAGCAAGTCTCACGCCGCAGGCTACGACCTCGATCAACTGCTGGTCATCGCCAACCCGCAGCCGGATTGGACCGTGCTGGATGTGGCGACCGGGGGCGGGCATACCGCACTCAAGTTTGCACCCAGGGTAGCGCAGGTGATCGCCAGCGATTTAACCCCCAATATGCTGGCCGCAGCCAGGGCATTTATCGAAGGCAAAGGCGTGACCAACGTGCGCTTTGAGGAAGCTGACGCGGAAAATCTGCCATTTGAAGCCGCTCGATTTGATCTGGTGACATGCCGCATTGCGCCCCATCATTTTCCGGAAGTGCCGCGCTTTGTGGCCGAAGCGGTGCGAGTATTAAAAGAAGGCGGGCTGCTGCTGGTGCAGGATCAGGTGCTGCCAGAAGACCCTTACGCCGGGGGCTATGTCGATGCCTTTGAAAAACTGCGCGACCCCAGTCATCATCGCGCCTATGCGGAAGCTGAATGGATCACTATGTTTGAGCAGGCCGGGTTGACTGTTGAGCATACCGAGCAGGTGATCAAGCGGCACGAGTTTATCACCTGGGCGGAGCGTCAGGGCTGTACCCCGGCGACCATCCACCAGCTCGAATCGCTGCTGCGCCTCGCGCCACCGCTCGTCAGCGAATGGCTGGATACCACCGAACTCGGCACACCCAACGCGACCTTCGTCAACCATCACCTGCTCATCACCGGACGAAAATAGTCTAAGATGGGGCGAAGATCGCCCCATCTTCAACCGCTCACAATCGCCAAAAAGCGTTCAAGCACGATCTTTTCCTGGCCGGGTTGCAACGTCATCGGGTTGAGATGGATGCCATCCTCCCCGGCAGGCGCGACCATCACAGGTGGGTCGCCCTCGGCCAGTGCCTGCACAATCTCGTCGCGAGTCATGCCGAGCGCTGCCGCATCAACCGTCACCAGCGTCCACGGCAGCGGCTGCCCGGCCTCATTCGGGAAATCCCGCACAGCCTTTAAGCCATGCACCTGATTAAGCGCCGCATTCCATTGCGCCACAATCGCCTCGTCACCCTGCGCACGCGCTTCCTGGTCAATCTTGAGGTAGCATTCCACTGCTGCCAGCAGCCCGGCCATTTCCTCTTTGCCCACTTTCATCGGACGACCCATGCCCTGGTTCGGATTGGCATGCATCCGGCAGGCATCAATTAGATCACGCCGCCCGACCATCAAACCGCTGGACTGCGGCCCGCGCAGATCCTTACCGCCGCTGAAGATCGCCAGCGCCGCGCCCATCTGCGTAAATGCCCACAGATTTTCCGTCGGCGGCAGCTGCGCGGCGGCATCGACCACCACCGGAATGTTGTAATTATTCGCCACTTCGATCACCTGTGGCAGCGGCAGATCGCCCGGTTTGCTCATCGCCCCCTGGAACCAGAAGATCGCGGCGGTCTTGTCTGTAATCGCTACCACCAGATCATCACGGCGAGTATTCACCCCATCACCAATCTCGATCACTTTGACACCGGTCTGGCGCACCGCGTAATCATAGCCGTTGCGGTGGCTGCGATGCACAATAACCTCATCCTTCAGGCCGTTGAGATTGGGAAAACGGGTGACGAGACTGGCGTCATCACGGGTGATGCAGGCCGCAGTCGCCAGCACCAATCCCGCTGCCGCGCCGGAGCTGACATAAGCGGCTTCGTTGTGCGTGAGTTCGGCCAGCCGCTCACCGACGCGCTGCTGCAGCTCTGGCAAATCGATAAATGCGCCAGCGGCTTCATTCATCGCCTGGATCACTTCAGGCGGCATGAGTGACCCACCGAGGCGGGTGAGCGTGGCGAAGGCGTTAATCACGGGCTTGATGCCCAGGCTGTCGTAAATGGTCATCATGTGGCCCCTACTGCCGGATCGTCCAGTATTGCGGCGGCGCATCTTCCCACTTCGGCATACTGAAGCCTTCTGGATCGTAGACCACCTGCCCGGAGCGCACCGTCATTTTGCAGACCAGTTTTTGACTGCCGAAATACTTCGCCCGGCCACAATCGGTATAGCCAAATTCGCCCTCCTGCCGTTCGATCACCGCGACATCCGCTTCCGCACCTTCGCTGAGCGTACCCAATTCAGGATGACCGATCTCCTCTGCCGGGGTCACAGTCGAACGATAAATCAATTCATCCAGCGGCATCCCCATGCACAGGAACTTCGACATGGTGGTGATCATATCGACCACCGGGCCGTTGACATTGCCGATGTGCAAATCGGTGCTGATCGAATCCGGCCCAAAGCCGCCTTCCATCATCGGGATGCCCTGCCGGAACCAGAAGCTGCCTGCACCGTGGCCGACATCGAAAATAATGCCGCGATCGCGCGCTTCAAACATAAATTTCTGTGGCTTTTTATTTTCATCAAGAATAGGGAACTGCTGTGCATAAACATGGGTGTGAATATCGCCCGGCTGCATCTTCTTGAGCAGTTCGGGATAAGTACGCTCCGGGCGCGGCCAGAAATCCATCATCAGCGGTTTCTTGCAAATCGCGGAGGCTTCCAATGCGCGGTCCACGGCTGTCCACGGCTGGTGCTTATCATCCCAGGGTTCTTTCGTCCAGTAATGCGCGGTCTTGATGCCCACGCAGTCCTCGGGATAGGCCAGCACAATCGACGCCGCCAGTTCCGGGTCCATCTCGGCTTCGTCCTGCTCGAAATCACCGAGCATTCCCGATTTCACAATATTGATGAAGGCGAAAATCCGCGTTCTTGAGCGGTCAATCACCGTGCGTTTGAAATGTAGAAAATGCTTCGCGCCTGCCGTGCCGGTATCGACCATCGTCGTCACGCCGGAGCGAAAGCTGTGATGATCGGCAATGATGCTCAGGCCCTCCGGCTCACGGGTGTGATAAGCATGCACGTGGATGTCAATCAGGCCCGGTGTGACGTAAAAGCCGCTGACATCCGCCACTTTTTCGGCGGTCGCCGGGTCAATATCGTCCGCAACTTTGGCGATCTTACCAGCGGCAATTGCCACATCCATCACCTGATCAATGTGATTCTTCGGGTCAATGACGTGACCCCCTTTGAGCAGCAGTTCATATTGTGTGGTCATGATCGGTCCCCAGGGTAAAAATGCGACGGTTAAGTGTGCAGCGCCTTCTGATACAACGCCACGCCGTAAAATTCATAAGAGGCGGCCTGGTCTGGCACATCCACCACGTGGACGGTGAAGCGGGCAGGCAGGCCGTTATCCGGGCAGTGTTCTTTGAAAAACTGGCGATAAGCGCGGGCATACGCCTGACGCAGTCGTTCCTGCTCACGGGCGTAACCTGCCGGGTCCACCAGCGGACTCGGGCTTTTCGGCTGGCAGCCAAAGGCGTGAATCTCGATGAAATCCACGTCGGCAATCGATTGACAGATGCCCGCTTCCTGAAGCCACAACTCCCAGCATTGGAATACCAGCGGGATTTCGACCTCCGGCTCCATAAATGCCAGCTCATCAAGTTTGAGAATACCTTTTGCGGAGTAGCCACCGGTCAGCCCGGAAAAGCAGATGCGCAGGTCGCCATCGGGAAGTGTCTCGACCACCATGTTGGAGAGCACTGGTTCGTCGCCCTCGTAATAGTAGGTGAGCTTGCCGCGCTGCTTGATGTGGAACGCCATCTCAAAGGCCCCCTTTCGATCCGTTTGCAGTGGCGCATTTCACACCATTATCCCCAGCCTGTGAGGATGGCACAATATCCAGCGGGGTTGTGGGGTGAAGTGAAGGAAAACGGCTGACCAGTGCGGCCAGCCGTGAGGAGCGTTACAGGTTGCGGTTGGGGATCGCCATCACCGGGCAGGGCGCGGCCCCCAATACCTTCTGCGTGACACTGCCCATCAGCCAGCGGCCCACACCGGAGCGTCCATGAGTGGACATCACCACCAGATCGACATTCATTGATTTGACCGCGTCGATAATCGCGTCTGCCGGGCTGCCATCCGGCACAGTGTAATCAACATCGTATTTCGGGGTTTGCAGCCGCAGCGCCACCTGTTTGAGATAATCCGTAACCGCCTGATGCCGGTCGCGCGGTTCATCGCCGGCTGTGACCACCACAGGCGGCATCCCCGGCTGGCTCATGCCGGTTGATGAAGTGCCGGTGGCGGTTGCGGGGGCCGCCGCGCCGACAAAAAATCCGCTCGGTTCGACAGCGGAAAGCAGAGTGATTTGCCCGTTTTCATCCACCAGCTTCGAAGCATAACTTAAAGCCGCTTCGGCCAGTTCTGATTGATCCAATGGAACGAGTATATGTTTAAACACGTCTCGCACCTTTCTGTAATCTATTTTGTTATATTGCGAACCCGCGATTGGCCCACCCTGTAGGTGAGCACATTTATCGCATGTTCTTATCATATTATACTATATAATACGCTGATGTGTCGGAAGACTCATGACCCTTTCAGTCTCGAGGCACGGCATGGCGCAGCGCATCGGCCACGCTGCGGGCCTGAATCAGCTCAAGATTGGGCGGCACCCCCTCCACTGCGCGGCGCATTTTCGGCACGATCACCCGCAGAAAACCGAGTTTAGAGGCTTCGTTCAGGCGCATGGCAAGCTGGCTGACATTGCGCAACTCCCCACTCAGGCCAATCTCACCGACCATCGCCAGATCCGCCGGGACGGGCGTATCGTAATAACTTGAGGCCATCGCCACCGCCATCGCCAGGTCGGACGCTGGTTCGTCCACTTTGAGGCCGCCAATCACGTTGACGAAAATATCCTGCTCGTGCAGCTTGAGGCCCACACGCTTGCTCAACACCGCGCTGATGAGCAGCAGACGGTTGAAATCGACCCCGTTGGGCGTGCGTCGTGGATTGCCAAAACTGGTCGGGCTGGTGAGCGCTTGCAGCTCCACCAGCAGCGGGCGTGTGCCTTCCATCGTGATGGCAATGGCTGATCCCGGCGCGTTGATCACGCGCTCCGCCAGAAACGCCTCGGACGGGTTCGAAACCTCGACCATACCGCTCTGCTGCATCTCAAATACGCCGGCTTCGCTGGTCGCGCCGAAACGATTCTTGGCACTGCGCAGCAGGCGGAACGATTGAAGCTGGTCGCCTTCCAGGTAGAGTACGGTATCGACGATATGCTCCAGCACACGCGGCCCGGCGATGCTGCCCTCTTTGGTCACATGGCCGATGAGAAACACGCTGATGCCGCTGTATTTCGCCAAGCCCTGCAAGCGGCTGGCACACTCTCGCACCTGGGTGACACTGCCGGGTGATGATTCGCTGTCCTCGGTATAGGTCGTCTGGATGGAGTCGATCACCAGGATTCGCGGGCTGAGTTCATTTACATGCTCAAAGATGCTGCCCAGGTTGGTCTCGGTCAGCAGGTAGAGGTTTTCGGATTGCAGGCCCAGGCGGTCGGCCCGCATTTTGATCTGGCGCGCGCTTTCCTCGCCGCTGACATACAGCACTGTCCCCAGTTCCAGTGCCAGCAGCGCGCACAATTGCAGCACCAGCGTGCTTTTGCCGATGCCCGGTTCACCGCCCAGCAGCACGATGCTGCCGGGAACAATGCCGCCGCCCAATACGCGGCTGAATTCCTCGATAGGCACAAACAGGCGGTCGCCCACCTCGGCACTGACCTCGCTCAGGCGCTGGGGCGCAGAACGTGGCAGACCGGGCGCAGTTCTGCTGCTGGCCTTGCCGCCGCGCGAAACTTCCTCGACTTCTTCCACCATCGTGTTAAATTCGCCACAGGAGGGACAGCGCCCCATGTAACGCGGAGTCTGCCGCCCGCAGTTCTGGCAAACATATTTAGTTCGTGTTTTCGCCATCGTGGACTTCTCGGTGTTATTGAACAGGTGTGCTAAAATTATAGCACAGGCCGAGCCATTCGGCAGGGATGGGTTTGCGCGACAGGCTAAAGCTGATGGCGCTGACCGGTCAGGACAATGCATTCCGCCAGGCTGTCGTCATCGCAATCCATGATGTCTTCCAGCAGCCGCTTCATACTGTGGATATTCCGCAGCCGTTCGTCCATTTCCACCAGCTTGCGGTCCACCAGGTCGCGCCAGGCCGCGCCGCTGGATTCGGATTCCAGCACGTTATTGAGCAGAATAGCTAATTCCGCCAGCGCGAAACCTGCCTGCTGGCCGGTCTGGATCAGCGCCAGCCGTTGCAGCACACTTTCATCATACTGCCGCCGCCCGCCGATCCGCCGTGTGGGACTCAGCAGGCCCATCTCCTCGTAATAACGCAGCGCAGAGGGCCGAATCCCTGTATGCTGTGTCACCTGGCTGATGCTCATCTCCGCCATCGCATTTCACCTCTTGACTTCAAGTGCGCTTGAGTTGCTACAGTGTACATTGGCCGGGCCAATAAGCACATTTATTTTTACACGAAAGGAAGTATCTCATGCATCACTTCACATTTGAGGTTAACAAACAGGATTTTGGGGCGCAGGTTCTGGAATCGACGCTCCCCGTGTTGATCGAGTTTACAGCGGATTGGTGTCCACCCTGCAAGATGCTGGCACCCATCGTCAACGAGCTTGCGCACAAATATGAGGGCAAGCTGCGCGTCGGCCTGCTCGATAGTGATGATAATCCAGAGGTCGTCCAGCAGTATGGCGTCATGGGGCTGCCCACGCTGATTCTCTTCCTCAACGGAGCACCTGCCGAGCGCATCGTCGGCTTTACCTCCCGCGAACGCATTGAGGCCAAGCTTCTGCCGCATCTGGCCGCAGCAAACGCCTGAGATTATTCACGCCACCGGGTTGCAGGTGCGCCCGGTGGTGAAATTTACGGTTCAAGCTGGAACGGCCCCAGGCGAATACTATCACCGCGACCATCCAGCCGTGGCACGCGCTGGACATCCGGCAGCGTGTACTGACCGAGGTCAACCCAGTATTCGGCGTCAGGCTCCACGAAGAAATCCCCCATAATGATGAGCCGGTCGCCCACCTGCCATTGATGCGCGGCCACCGGCACATCCGACACCTGGAATGGTTCGCCTTCCAAGGTGTCGGCGGTCCGCAGGTGATGGAACTGCTGATAAGCTCCTTCAGGCGGGGTATCGAGCACACGCCACAGAGTCGAGATGCGCAGCCGTGGGCCGACCATCCGCGCTCTCCAGCCCTCAAGCTGGATGCCATTCGCCAGCGGTGCCGGTTCAATCGCCGTGAAACCCTGCGCTTCTGCCGCGCCATCATAAGCCGTGCCGATAAAGCCCGGCCCTTCATCCTGGCGACGTGGATACTCCTGCACATTCACTGCCAGCCCTGCCGCCTCGATCTCCTCCCATGCCTGGAAGGGTGCGAGCGTCGCCAGCAGATAAGCCGGGTAGGATGGCAGAATCAGCAGCGACTCGCCCTGCATAATACGGTGATCGCGCCCCCACCACAGCGCTTCAAACACCGCGACCTCGCCATCGACATTTGGATCATCACCATGCGTGAAGAACAACACTGGCTCCGGCACCCTGTCCGCGACCTGCCGGGTGATCGACAGCGGCGTACCCAGCCCATCCCCATGTTCCACACGCCCGGCCTCATCGAGACTGGTCCCAATCTGCACTGTCCACAGCAGCGCCAGTACCGCCATCAACGCGGCAGTCAGCGGCGGCCATCCACGCCAGCGCACCAGCTTACTGCTGGCCCCGGCGATCAAAGCCACAGCAGGCAGCGCCGCCAGTTGGTAGTGGATAAACACAGGCGTGCTGTGGCGCAGGAAAAACAGCGGCGAAACCAGCAGCCAGACAATGCTCATTTCCAGCAGGACGCGCCCCTTTTGTGCATCAACTGAAGGAGTACGCGCAATTACCGCCAGCGCCAGCAGGCCACTCGCCAATAAAATCCCCGCCAGCAGCGCTGTCACTTGCGGCGCGACAGGCAGCGGCCAGTTGCCCGCAGCCAGATAACCCCAATCCCAGCCCAAAGCCATTCGTATCGTCTCGGCCACGCTGGTCAGGCTGATTTCCGCCGCCCCGCCGAGCGCGCTGCCGAATTGATCCGCCACCTGTGGCGCGCAGCAG
>JAIOHN010000362.1 GCA_019912985.1 Anaerolineae bacterium
CGCTCAGGCCCGCCTGGGAAGCGTGGAGGAAGTGGCGAATGTCGTCCTCTTTTTATGCTCCGACGCAGCCAGCTTTATCACCGGCCAGGCCATCCATGTCGATGGCGGCGCGAGTATGGTTTGACCACAATCCTGCTTTCAGCGATAATCAACCGGTAGACAGGGGCGCATGCATGACGCGCCCTTCATGATGATTGATTCATTGGCGAGTGGCAAATGGCTCGGATTCCCCTCTTGGCGCTGGCAGCCCTGTTTGTCAGCCTCTTTTCTATTCCGCAGATCAGCGCCCAGGCGCAGTGTGGCGTCGCGCAGAGCATCACCTATCCCATTGACACCAGCACCTTTCATCTGGTGCAGGATTTTGCCGTCCCCAGTTCGCGCCACCAGGGACGCTATCACACAGGCGAGGACTGGTACGCAGGCCGCGAGGTGAGTAATTTCGGCCTGGGGATGCCAGTGCGGGCGGCAGCCGATGGCCGTGTTACCTACTCATCAACTATCGGTTGGGGGCGCGATGGCGGCGTGGTGATTATCGAGCACACTTTCCCCGATGGCAGCATCGCCTACAGCCAGTACGGCCACATGGAAGAAACCGACAACGCCCACTTCCCCGCGCAGTGGAGCTGCATCAAGCAGGGCGACATCGTCGGCGCGATCGGCAATATCCGCCCGGCCCCGCATATCCATTTTGAAATCCGTGTCAGTGATGGCACGTCACCCGGCCCCGGCTATTCCTGGGAAAATCCCATCCGTGAGAGCTGGCGCAAACCCGCCAAATTCGTGCAGAACTGGCAGGCATGGTTCCAGGATGCCTATCTCTGGCGGCTCGATCTGGCGGATGAAGCCGGGCCGGTGACACCACCGCTGGTGTTGGAAGACCGCAGCCTGCTTTACCTCGACGCCAATCGCGTGGGCCGTGTCTCGCCGGATGGCCGGGTGCTGTGGCGCATCAACCTGGAGCGTCCGGCGGTCGCGCTGACCATGGCCGCCGATGAGCGTCCGTTGATCGCCTATGCCGATGGCGAAATGCAGCGCGTGAATCTCGATGGCTCCCTGGGCGAACGCTGGTCGACCAACACCGCACTCGACAGCGCCCCCATGCTCGTTGGGGCCGAAGCCCTGTTCCACACCCCGGATGATGCGCTAGTCGCGCTCGGCGCGGATCGTCAGCAGGTCGCCTGGACATTGGAGGATGTGCCGTCGGTTGCGCGCAGCCAGTTCGCCGGGGACATCATCGGCCTCATCACCACCGATCACCAGATGCTAACACTCACCGCCAGCGGCCAGCCGATTGACCGGGCGCAGTTGCGCGAAATGGGCGCGTTGGCGGATGGCACGCAGGGCAATTTACTGGCGCTGACATTTGGCGGCCTGTGGACCATCACGCCCGATGGCATCTGGGATGTCGTCATCGAAGATATAGCCGCCGAGAACGAGTCGGCAGCGTTGGCCCATACCGCAGAAGGCGAACTCTATGCTTTTGATGGCCACGTGCTGCACGCCTATGACGCCGCCCGCAATCTGCGCTGGCAGGTGGAAATCCCGCAGGTGAGCGGTATGGCCGCACTGGATGTGAACGCCGATACCCTGCTGCTGACCACCAATTACGGCGACATCATCGCTATCCAGGCTAGCAGTGGTGGACTGTGCGGGCGCACCCAAATTTATGGCAGCGAACGCGCCCATTTCTGGCATTACCTGGGCGAGGATGGCGTGCTGCGGGTTGCCGTGAGCGATCAAATCCTGGGGCTGGACTGGGCGCGCTTCCTCGGCGGCTGTGCGGCATAGGAGGGAAGGATGTTTACACCCTATCTCATCTCCATTCGCGCCTCCGTTTTGCTCTTTCCTGTGGTCGCCATGCTGGTGCTCATTCCCCTGTGCATCGTCCATTACCGGCGCTTCGGCTATGTCCAGCGGGGCCGGACTCTGGTGTTTTACTCCTTTCTCTTTTTTATGATCACCGCCTTTTTCCTGACTCTGCTGCCCCTGCCAGAAGTCACCAATAACTTCTGCGAAGTCCACCGAAACGCCGCCAACCCGCGTCTGACGCCCTTCCTGTTCGTGCGCGATACCCTCAACGAAGCGGCGCGCAACCCGGATGGCATCACCCTGATTTCACTGTTCACCAATGCCGCCTTCTTCCAGGCGTTCTTCAACTTTCTGCTGCTGCTGCCATTGGGCGTTTACCTGCGCTACTACTTCCGCCGCAGCTTCTGGCAGACCGCGTTGATCGCTTTCGGCGTGACCCTGATCTTCGAGCTAACCCAGCTGACAGGCGTCTATGGCATTTACCCCTGTCCCTACCGCTTCTTTGAAGTCGATGATCTGATATTGAACACCACAGGCGCGTTGGTCGGCTATTGGCTCACGCCGCGCATCCCCTTCCTGCCCGATCTCGACTATCGCAAAACCATCGACACCCAGGCCCCGGTGAGCTTTGGGCGGCGCTTGGTCGCCTTCCTGCTGGATATGCTGATGGTTGGGTTGATCACGGGGATTCTGTTCTCCATCCTGTTCGGCATCGAATATGGCCCGGACAACGAGTTTGCGCTGGATATGATCGGCTACAGCCTGTGGTTTATCGGCATTCCGCTGCTCACTCGCGGCTTTACACCGGGCAAGTGGCTGGTGCGCATCAAACTCAAAAATCTTGATGATACGTCCGTCGACCGGTGGCGCGTGATCGTGCGTTATGCGGTGCTGCTGCTCATCCCCAATCTCATCAATCAGCTGCTTGATGAAACGCCGCTGCTCGCGCCAGAAGTCAGCCTCGCGCTGCTGGCGGGACTGCTGGCCGCGCAGGTGATTTATTTCGCTCTATTCCCTATTTTTCGCAAAGACCGGCTCGGCCTGCATGAGTTGATTTCCGGGGCACGCAATGACAACACCTGGAAACCCTCACCTGAGCCGGAGTATTCAGGAGCTTAACCCATGACCCATCCCCTGGTTGATCAATTACGGTTTACGCGCAGTGAATGGCTGCGCGGTTTGCAGGATGTTGGTGCGGAGGAATCGCTTCAGCGTTTCGAGCCGATGAACTGCATCAGTTGGATGGTGGGGCATCTGGCACGCCAGGAACAGAATTATTGGGTGAAGATTGCCCAAGGGCGGGTGATCGTGCCGGAAATAGAGGAGTTGCCGCTGGTGCCGCCGCTGGCGCCCATGTGGGAAGCGTGGCATGCCATCACCCAGGCGGCAGATGAATACCTGGATACCCTCACGCCGGACATGCTTTTACAGCATCACACCTGGGAAGGCCAGCCGCTGGCGGAGAGCACCGGCACACGCCTCTATCGCAACATCTACCATTATTGGTATCACCTGGGCGAATCCCAGGCCGTGCGCCAGATGCTCGGCCACCGTGACCTGCCGCAGTTTGTGGGCAAGATGACCCAGGCGACCTACCGCTAAAACTGGTCAATCAAAATCATATTGCCGTCAGGGTCATGCAGGACGAGATGCGCCGGGCCTTCGGTCGTCTCGTCCGCTTCCTTCTCCAGCTTGATTCCCTGTGACTTGAGCGTCTTCTGGATGCTGCGCACATCTTTGGGATTGAATGTCAGGATGTTCTCTTCAAACATCCCCTGGAACAGACCGATCTTCGCCTCGCCATTTTGCAGGATCAGCCAGTTGTCCTCGGCTTTGCCATGGATGGCCTTAAATCCGAGTGTCTCGTAAAACGCGCGTGAAGCAGCAAGATCCTTTACCGCCAGACTAACCGAAAATGTCCCCAGTTCCATATCCATCTACCCCTTTTCATTTGCGGATAGTCTCGATTATAGAACGCATTTTCTACCTGTCAAACATGATGGGCAACAAGATGGTAAGCTATGGAGCAGAGGTATCACAGGAACAAAGCAAATAATGGTTAAGCGAATATACGTTGCTCTGATTTTAACTATGCTACTTGGCATTTTACCTTTGGCCTCAGCAGATGACGAAGGGTTGGCGGATTATCGCCAGGACTGTCTTACGCCCGGCGAGTTGAGCGAATATTCTTTCCCCGGAGTGCTATTCTACCTGTCACCTGACAGGTATTTATGGCGTACAACGCATGACTGGCAACCAGAGACAGTGCTTCCTGAAACGCGAGTCGTTCGCATCATCAGCGACAGAAATTATGCGCCACAAATACTGCTGCTGGTTGAAGGTAAGCATCCAACAGCACTTACAACCGTTGACGCCAGTGGCACACATTTGGAAAGCATCGAATGGCAAGATGAATGGACCTCAGTCGAGGGTTTGACACAAGATGGACGCCTGATGATCGAACGGGAGTCTCGCAATGCGCAAGATAATGGCATTGGATTTGCAACTTTCGGTGGGCAAACCACCTATTTCACTGATTTCCCACATGCTTTGATCGCGGAGGAAATAAGCTCTAGAAGTAGTTCTCTCTCTGCCACAACAGGGTTTTATATCAGCCCTGACGGCCAACTCCTCGTGTATGATGCGTTTTTTGAAGCAGAGAAAGCAATAAATTCACGGCGAGGTCTTGCCTTAGTAGATGTTGCCAGCCAGGAAGAAATTTGGAGGACTTACGGAAACCACATTTGGGATAAGATTTGGTCATATCCTCATTGGTCGCCAGATGGCAAACGGTTTGCCTATATAACTCAAGATCACGATTATATGGATGATCTGGATTTTGATGTGGAGATTGCGTTCGTTGATCGTACAGGGCGGGAACGGATCATGACCGACTTTAACACCGCGGGTGCGACCTTTCGCTTTCCAACTTGGCTGTATTGGTCACCGGATGGCAGCAAGATTGCCTTCTGGGTGCGGGATAAAACTTATTTAATTGATGGGACAGACATTCCTGAGGATACAACGCTTCACATTTATGATCTGGCGATGAATATAGTTTACGATCTATGTGTGGATGAGCATTTCAGTCCCGCTCTCACATGGTCGCCTGATGGGAGCGCGATAGCTTATAGTTCGAATGACCACATGAGACTGGTTGATCTGGAAAGCCGTACCTATGTTGATACACCCCTGCAAGTAGAATTTCCTTCAACTCTGGCATGGCTAGCAAACTGATTAAACTCTCCTCAAACAGTCTTATATCATAATATACTATTCAAAAATAGGGACATATGACCGGACGTATGTCCACCTTTTCCCGCCCGTTTTCAATTACACTGGAATAGATATGCGTCAGGAGGCGTAGGGGCGTCCTGTCGGGACACCCACTGAGAAGGATTTCAACTGTGGACTTCATTGTTGCAGCAATTTCCCGCTGTTTTCCCGCCGGAATTGCCCTGCGGCGGCAACAACACCCTGGCTTCCCGCCGCCGGGGGGGTA
>JAIOHN010000035.1 GCA_019912985.1 Anaerolineae bacterium
GCTCGCGCAGCTGCTCGGTCTGGCCTCGGTGGAAGCGTTCGTCGAAGACGACGTTCCCGGTGCGGGTGCGGCTGGGGCGCTCCATGGTCCCGATCCGCTGGAGCTCCTCGTAGTACTCGGAGAAGACGTCGCGGAAGTCGCCGAGGAACCCTTGCCCCCCGCCCGTGAAGGTCTTGTAGATCTCGGCGAAGTCGCCGAAGGCGTCGTCGAGCCGGCCGACGGCGTCGACGTCGCCACCGCGGGCGCGGCCGATCAGGGAGTCGAGCTCGGACTTTGCGAGCATGGCCCGCTCGCGCCCGGTGAAGGCGGTCGTAGATTCACCCAGCGCGATCCGCTGGAGGCCGTCCAGGAGGTTCTCCTGGGCGTCCTTCCACTTCTGGGTCATGTTCTCCCAGCGCCCGGTGATCCGGCCGAAATCGTTGCCGAACTTCCCGACACCGCCGCCCTGCCCGCCGAGGGGCTTCAGGTCGCCCTTGCCGATCTCCGGCGGCATCGCGGCGATGAGCTGGTCGAGTGCGGCGAGCTGGGCCCGGACGGTGTCGATCGAGACACCGGTCGCGATGGCGGCCGCCTGGCTGAACTGGCCGAGGAGTTTGACCTCCTGGTCCATGATCTTCGCCGTGGCGTCGAGCTCGTAGGCGCTGATGCGGATTCGAGCCTCGGCCAGGCTCTCCTGTCCCTGGAGGAGCTGCAGCTGGGCCGCGAGCTCCTCGCGGCGCGCCTGGAGGTCGGCGATCCGCAGCGCGCGCTCGGCGTTGAACATCAGGCGGTCCTGCTCGCGCTCGGCTGCGATCTCGGCCGGCGAGTCGCTGTCGCCGGTGATCCGGTCGCGGAGGTCGTCCCAGCGTCGGGCTTCCTCGGTGGCGATGTAGCTCAGAGCGCGGTCGAGCTCCTCGGTGCCGCCCAAGAGGCGCATCATCGAGTTGGTGAGGACGTCGATCTCCGCGGTCATCGCCCGCGCCGCCATCGCCGCGTCGCCGAGCCCGAAGCCGAGGACGGTGTTGATGTCCGCCATGTCCTTCTCGAGCGACTCGAGCGAGGAGGTGTCGGCCCGCTGGAGGCCGGCGGCGATCATCGAATCCAGCCCCGAGATCTCGGACCGCTTCAGAGCTTCGCCGACGGCGTAGGAGATGGCCTGGTCGACGTCTTCGAACCGCTTGGCGTAGCCGTTGATGATGACCGAAACGATGTCGTCCCGGACCTTGATGTCGATCCCGGCGATTCCCTTCAGCTCACCGCCGAGCGAGGAGGTGATGTCCTCGGTGAGCTGGACGACGTCCCGGCCGAGGCCTCCGACGATCGTCCCGAGGCCGCCGCCGTTGCGGGAGATACTGACCTTCGCCTCGCCGGCGGCGTCGCGGATTTTCGCGATCCCTTCGTCGGCACCGGACTTGATGGCGCCCCCCAACGCGCCGCCGATGACCGAGCCGACCATCGCGCCAACCGGACCCCAGATCGAACCGATGGCGCCACCGACCATCGCGCCGACGTCGGCGTAGTCGCCCGAGAGCTTGCCGCCGAACTTGCCCTTCCCGCGCTGACCCTGCCACCCGGTTCCGAGAGACTGCCCGAGGCCGAAGACCTGCCCGCCCATCTCGGCGCCGGCGAGTGCCATCTCGCCGCGGGTGGCTCCGTTGGCCTGCATGTCGCGCATCTGGCCGAACATCCCGACGACGCCGGCTGCCGCAGAGAGCGTCCGCCCGAGGTCCGAGTTGAGGCCTCCGAGGGCCTCGGCGGCCATGTCGAGGCCGTTGGCCCAGGTGTAGAACTCCTCACCGGCAGAGCGCGCCTCGACGGTGATGTCCTTCGTCTTGTCGAGCAGTTTGTCGGCGTCGTCGAGCTGCTTGTCGGTGATGAAGCTCTTCTCCGCGCGGTCGACGTCGATGGTGCCGATCCACTTCTGGGAGATCCCGCCGTCGAGCTCCTCGCGCTTCTTTCGAAGCTCCTCGAGCGCCTTCGTCAGGTCCTCGACGGGGCGGCGGCCATCCTCGAGGGCGCGCATCAGGACGCGC